>JAPULM010000361.1 GCA_027294925.1 bacterium | reverse complement strand
TGAGCCTTGCGACTACCCAAGTACGGAAGAACGTCGCGTTTAAACATCCGAACATCGGTTTGCCAGCTACGTTTGTTTACTTTTGCATAGAGTTCAGTCTACTGGTCAACTATGTCAGCAACTGTTGGGGCTAGCTTTAGGTGTTGCTTGTCCTCAACAGGGTCGCCCCCGTCAGCAACCACGTGTCTTGCAGCAGAAGCTTTTTGGCGAGCATCGGCTAGACTTAGGTCCGGATACCTACCTAGGGTTAAGCGGCGAAGCCGCCCTACTGTACGATACATAATGAACCAGCTTTTGCGCCCATGACATGAGACTCGTAAGCCAAGGTTCGGAGGTTTCGTATCGAAATAGTCCGCTTGGGCTTTCTTGGGTGGCTTCACAGCGGCGACCCACCTGGCTGTAAAGTTGACTTTTGCCACGTTCATATTCCTCTTGGTGAGTACCAATAGGTAATGTATAGGTAACAAAATGCAGAAACTATCAGAAACTATTTGAATATGATTGAAACAGGAAACTCTTGTGGTTGTCAAGGAATTACGGGAAAGACAGGTTGCAAATTGTTTCAAAGGATTTCAAGTCAACATCTATGCCTATGACGCTTATATGCTGGTCTGCGCCCAACACTATAATGCCCCCTGTTGTCCCTTGATACGACGTTACTCCAGACAGCGCGGGCTGTTGGCGTCGACATAGTCGAACTGTAGGAGAAGGCGATGACAGTCTACACCTATTCGGAAGCCCGCCAGCATTTGGCGGAGGTTTTGGACAAAGCCCGCAAGGAAGGTGCAGTCCAGATACGGCGCAGAGACGGAAGTATGTTCCAAGTGACCCCGATAGAACAGGAAGTCTCCCCGCTTGATGTGGGGTATGTCGATGTGGCGTTGACTCGTGAAGACATTGTGCCCGCCATCCGTGAAAGTCGCGCCTTGTCGCTTTCCCTGAATCGTTGAACTTCCCTTATCTCGTATGGTCAAAGGAAAAACGCCTGACATACCAATATCGCACACTGTGCCTGATTTCTCATGTGCATGGCGCCAAAGTCCTAGGATTGGATCAGAGGCGCTGACGATCTACTTTAATATAAAGCCCTGTAAATTCCCCTACGTTTACCGCTCTACCAGCTTTGTAACGGGCTCACCCGCCCCCCAGAAGAAAGCGCCTCTTCCGGCAGCAGCGCCTACCACGGCGACATTATAGCAGTCGGCGGTCTCCACCACCGGCAGCATCGCGTCGGGGCTGTCCCAAAGCCACTGAAGCTCAGGGTGAGCGACCGCAAAGCCCTTGGGTTCATGGATGTGGATCAGATCCTTGAAGGGCACACGCGCACGCCTATACATCTCCTCTTGCAGACGTTTCCGGTCCCATCCCTGCTCATTGAACAGCCGGGCGTGTTCGGGACAAATCAGCATAAAGTGGTTCTCTTTCTCTTCCGTCTTATAGCGTGGATCGCTTCTTCTCCCTGTGAGCCAGTGACCGGTGGAAACCTGAACCAGGTTGCGCGCCGCGCTGGCAAAGCCGTACACCAGTTTTTCCGCCTGGTAATTCTGAAAGTCATGCAGCTCGCAGAGCCCGTACACGAAGTGCACTGTCACGGTGCTGTCTGCCGCTTTGTAGCCACGCCCAACATGGTAGGGTTCCCAGGGACTCTCATCCTCGTTCTCGGCCACGCACATGCTGTATTTGGTGGGCGAGCCAATGGTATCCATATCGGACACACCCGGATAGGTAAAGCCGATGTTCATCATGACGAGGCGAAGGGCTCGTCCAATGACAGAGTTTGCGTAAGATACGGAGCCAGGGCCTAGGGCACAGACCTTGGCGTTGATGTCAAGCGCTTTGGCGATGGGTCCGTTGACCACAATCAGAGGCGCATGTGGCCCGGTCGACATCGCCTTGTTGCGTAGGTAAATCTTGGGATCGCTGATGCACTGAACAGCGGCGACAACGACGGGAAGGTGTTCGGGCCGACATCCCGCCATAACGGCGTTGGCGGCGATCTTCTCCACGGTTGCCATGCCAAAGCCTGGCTCCAGGCGGGCAATGACGTCCTGAGGCGCTCTGGGGGATCCTCGCAGCATGCGCTCGACGCGTTCAGGTGTGGGCGGGATGAGGGGAAATCCATCGCTCCACTTCCACTCGAGGAACTGGCGGTTCATGACCTCCATGGCGTCCAGGAGATCTTCGCCCTCGAAGGTCAGACGCGCGTCTGAGACGATGGTGAAGCCCGCGTCTACCTGCCGCGTCTGCTCAGGGGCTCGGGTCAGCCCGTGCACCACTTGATCAATGCACTCGCTCACCATTTGTCTGATGGTGTCGGGACTCTGATTGGTGAACGGCAGCGGCATCGTGGCCATCGAAAGTGAGGACATGCCGAAGTTTTCGGCGCTCCGCAGAGCGTCTTCCACAAACCCTTTGGCGGTCCAGGTGACCGTCGGAATGCCGCGCTTCTCGAATTCTATCATGTCGTGGACAAGCCACGACGTGCATGAGCCTCAATCGCTGGTCGTACCCACGACCGCGTCACACTCTTGCGCAATCTTGGCGGCGTCCTCGGCAGTCGCGTGCCTGAGCATCGCCCCTACTGAGCCGACATAATGCTTGAATTGCGTCCCCGGGAACTGCTGGGCAAGAAGTTGTGCCGTTTTGTCCAGAGCTGCGTCGCCGCCGGACTTCATGTTCCACCACAGCCCGATGTGTTTGCCCGTCAACTCGGCGAGTCTAGGAGCAGGTCGTATCGCCTCAATCACAAAGCTCGCTTGCGGGTTGAGAATCTCTAGCTTGGCCATCGTTTACCTCCATTTTCCTTGCATCTGACGCCATGGTTAATCGACAACGAGGATCATTTTACCGGTGTTGCGATTTTCTTCCATTTAAGTACCGAGACAACTATTTTCGAGCACTTTGCTTACCCCTCGCCCCCTTTCGAAACTGCTTAGAAAGTCGTTAATCGAGAGAGGTACGTCCTGCATGGTACAGGAGAAATTCTCAGCCGGGCCCATATCGGCCTCAGAAAGGGTCAACAGTCGGTATGATGTCCCTCATTGGGCCTTATGCGTGCTTATACCGCCTCTTCCAAAGGGTTTACACCGGCTGCAAGACAGCCTGCTCCTGCCGAGAGCTGAGCAATTGCCCTATAGGGTAGTCGTCTGCCGTGTGTCACCATCATCGCATCTTGCATTGTCTTCATGCCTGATTCCCTCCTCATCGGCGCGCTACCCATCGTCTGGTTTATGACGCGACCTTCTGCATCACAAATGAACCCTGTGCGCCACGGTTGTTGACAACAACACCCGAGATTTCCGTCAAATTCGGATCGATGATGCCGGCAAAAATCGCCTTCAAATCATTGTGATCATTAATTCGCACCAACTCGATCAGGGTCGCACGGTCGTTGTCGGACAAATAGATTTTGCCAAAAATAGACCCTCTGGTGCGGTCCGGATCTAGCGGCGGTTTTTCGGTCCAGGGATCGATGGTCTGCACCAAGCGGCCGGCCAAATCAGCGCCGTTTTGCACGATAGACATCTCAATCTGGCCATGCCCCGTCTGTCCATCCTTGGTCGGCTGTCCATAAAATGTCCAGATCCCGGCAATATTCGGGCATGTCATGCTCAATATGACGCCTTACGATTGGTTACAAGTTGCCGCATGTTTCACGCCAAGGTTAAGACATGAGATTTCGCGAAGTGAATTATACACTACCCGCAGCCGCTCAACTTATAAGCAACCATTGACAAGTATGCCCGCACTTTTTAAGCTTGTGTCCCTCACGTCATGCAAGATCAAGCCTGAGGAGAGCTTATGGCAACGCATCAAATAGCAGTCATTGCCGGCGACGGCATTGGTCAGGAGGTGGTGCCGGAAGGCATCAAGGTGCTACGCACCCTACAAGACATTGTACCGGGTTTGGCGTTGGAATTCGAGGCCTTGCCCTGGGGCAGTGACTATTATGTAGCACATGGCGCCATGATGCCGGACAGTGGTTTGAAGACGCTTGAAAGTTTTGATGCCATCTACTTTGGCGCCGTCGGCGATCCGGCGCGGGTGCCGGATCACATTACCCTCAACGGCCTCATTCTACCGATTCGCAAAAGTTTCCAGCAATATGCCTGTATCCGTCCGATACATCTGCTACCCGGCGCGCCTTGCCCACTGGTGGGCAAAACGTCCGAGGACATTGATTTTACCGTGGTGCGCGAAAACACCGAAGGCGAATATGCCGACGCCGGCGGCTGGATACATCGTGGCACACCGCACGAAATAGCGATTCAGACTTCTGTCTTTACGCGCACCGGCTGCGAACGCATCATGCGCTTTGCCTTTGAGTTGGCCCGCAAACGCAACAAGAAAAAGCATGTCACGTCCATTACCAAGTCAAACGCGCAAAAACATAGCATGGTATTCTGGGACGCCATCTTTGAGGAAGTTGCCGCCGAGTATCCTGACGTTGCAACCGACTCGAATCTGGTCGATGCCGCCACCATGAACTTCATCCGCCGGCCGGAAGTTTTTGATGTCGTGGTCGCCTCAAATCTGTTTGCCGATATCCTCACCGATCTCGGCGCCGTGTTGATGGGTGGAATGGGTTTTGCCCCCAGCGCCAACCTCAACCCTGAACGCACCTATCCGTCGATGTTCGAATCGGTACACGGCTCAGCTCCGGACATTAAAGGACAAGGTGTCGCCAATCCCCTCGCCACCATCTGGGCTGGACAGATGATGCTCGATTTTCTCGGCGAACAAGAGGCAGCTGACCGTCTTCTACAAGCGCTGGGAACACATGTCGAAAGGGGCGACTTGTGCACACCTGATTTGGGTGGCTCCGGTTCGACTAGCGACGTCGGAGATCGTCTCTGTACATTACTGCGTCAGCAAGCAGTATAACCTGCGGCAACCTCAGAGGCATCAGTTCAGGAAAGGCAGCGTCGTAATCGCGATGATAGAACCCTCGCCCTTTATTCTTTCATCTACTCTGACCGATAAGATGCTGCGATGTTCTCCCTATCGCTATAGGCCCACCTAGATGTGACTGATATGGGAGGCATGTATAAAATCACGCAGAAACTACCAGCGTTGCCATGGACCGCGAAAGTCCACTGCAGCGTGAATTGTCAGCAAGGAGACTATCAATGAGGGTAAGGCTTGGGGCTAGCGGGGTACTCGTGTGCTTAGTCACCGCCTGGACACTATTTGCAGGCGGCTGCAACGGCAGCAAAGAATCGTCGTCTACCGCCGAGCATACGTCGAAACGCGCCATTGACGCGGCCATCGTTCCCAACGCGGACTTCGTTATCCGCATCGACATCAACGCGATTCGACAAGCCCCTATCATCAAGCAACTTGAGAAAGTCCAGGGCAGCGCGATCGAAACGAAGCCGGCGTACGAAAAATTTCGGCAGGCTACCGGGTTGACCAAAGACGATGTACAGGCCATCGTGGTCTCGGCCAATACCACCAACTTCGATTTTGCAAACGGCGCGGCACAAACGAGCCTACCGCAAATGATCGGCGTTGCCGCTATCGAGTTAGGCAAGCGGCTGACGATGGACAAGTTAATCGAAGGCCTTAAAATCATCTTGGACGACTCGAAGGCAACGATTTCCAAGTTTGACATTGAAGGCATCCAGGCAGTGCTCATACAACCCACTAAACCCGATGGACCAAGCGCTTATGCAGCCACCTCAAGTGATGCAAAAACCGTCTATATCGCCTTTAACAAAGCGAGCCTGCAAGCGGCGCTACAACGTGAGAAGAAAGGGGTGATGGTGACAAACCCCTCAAAACTCCAAGCGCTGTCGAATCCCGCTTCGCAGGCCAACTTGGCGTTTGTGGCGCCGCAGGGGTTGCGCGACAAAGTTCAAGCGCAACTCTCAAAGTCGCAGGAGAGCCCGGGAGGCGCGATGTTGAGTGGCTTCATCGCACCGTTTAAAGACCTGCAGAGCGTATCTCTCGGCATGAATTGGGATACGGGCATGCAGCTCAACATCGCCGGCGACCTCGGGACAGCCCAGGCCGCTACGCAGGTCGCTGCTCTGATCCAGACCATGGGTATGCCGATGCTCAAAAAATATGCAGCTAAGTCCTCTGGCAAGAGGTCCTTGAATCTTGATGACCAGTTCAAAGTATCAGCTGAGGATGCAGTGCTACGCATCAGCCTACGCTTCACAGGCAAAGATATCCAAGCTTACCGAAAGACAAAAGATAAGGCCAAAACAGCGGCGCTATCCCATCAGCAATAGAACATCATCAGGCGCTCGTGAGGATTCAGCCTTGATGGATCCTGCGGGCGTTACCTTGCACCGCATAGCGCCTGACCCCGTCAGACCGTCGTCACCTCTATGTTACCCACCTGCAAGGCGCCGGCAGCCCCCTGAGACACGGCCACATTACAACGCCAGTCAACATCATTACGCTCCGGAAAGTCTTCGCGAAAGTGGGTGCCGCGACTTTCCTCACGAGACAACGCCGACAGAGCAATAGATTCAGCAATCAAGCAGAGGTTATCAAGCTCCAGGCAATGCACGACGACCGCCGGACGGTCGCCACCACAGCCCCTGGCTTGTTCAGCCAACCGATGGATAGCATCCAACGCCACCTGCAATGTTGCAGCTTGGCGCATGATCCCGACGTGGCGCCACATTTCTTGCCGTAAGGCCTTATTTACGGCTCTAACGTCTGAGGCGTCGGAGGTCTGCCCGGCTCGTTGCGCCGAACCCCGCACGTGGCCCTGAATCAAGGCAGTGTGATCTCGCCCATTAGCAGGTTGCGTGCTGACATAGGCCGCAGCATGCTCGCCGGCACGCTTACCAAACACGTAACACTCGGTAAACGCGTTGTTGGCTAGACGATTGGCGCCATGACAACCAGCGGCCGCCTCACCGACAGCATACAAGCCGGGCAACGATGTGGTTCCCCAGACATCCGTCCGAATGCCGCCGCAGAAAAAATGCGCTTCCGGCCGCACTAAGAACTCGGCTGTACGGTAGTCAACATTTTTGATTTCGGCAATGCGCGCCATGTCCGGCGCATAGCGCTGAAAATCGGCCTCTTCAATATCGGCCAAGGACATGATCACCGCATCATCATTGATCCCGCGTCCAGCAGCAATTTCATAAAAAATAGCACGCGAGCGGACGTCACGGGTGACGTTTTCCGACCCCTGCGGCAAATTGGCCATAAACCGGTCACCATGTCTATTGTAGAGCTTGGCGCCAAGCGGAAACAGTGTGGGCGAGGCCAACAGCCGCGTCACCGGCCAACGTAGCGCGACGGGATAATACTGCACAAACTCCATATCCACCAGTTCCACCCCAGCGCGTAGTGCCATAGCCAGACCATCGCCGGTCACGCCGCTCACATTCGTGGTTTGCGCGTACACGTCGGCACCACCGCCGGTGGCCATAATTATGGCTCGTGCGTGCACCACATAAGTATCACCATTTTGACGATGCATACCCACGGCGCCACAACAACGCCCATCATCGACCAACAAATCGTTCAGCATGATGTGGTCAATGACACGAATCCCTCGCTGGTCAGCCTGCGCACGCACCGGACGGGCCACTTCAGTGGCGAGATTTTTGATGGTGTAACAACCTCTCGGATAACGATGACCGGCAGAGGGTTGGGTCTCGATACGGCCTTCACGAGTCAAAAACGGTACACCCCAGGCAACCAGCTCTTCGATACGTTCACACGCTTCTTCGCTCAGAGCCCGCACAATTGGCTGGTGATTGATGTACTCACCGCCCTTGATCACATCTTCAAAAAAGACTTCCGGTGTATCGTCCGGACTAAATGGCGCGGAATGTCCGGAGCGGGCAATCACTGAGTTACCACTGTATCCTGGCGTTTGCTTTGACACAATTACCGTGTCAGCGCCAGCATCGTGCGCGGCAATAGCGGCACACATGGCCGCCGCACCCCCACCGATAACCGCTACCTCACAATATACGTCTTGCATCTCTACCCCTACAGCTCATCTTGACGGACACAATCTACCCGCCGTTTATCATGCTCAACCCGTATCATCGAACATACGGATGCGCGGCTCTGAGCCTCACCCTGCGCTACAATAGCAACTCAGAAGCTCACCAGTTCCACCTCAAACACGAGCGTCGCCTTGGGGGGAATCACCGGCGGAGAGCCCCGATCACCATAAGCCAGATGACTTGGAATGACCAGAAGCCGCTTCTCACCCTTCTGCATATCTAACAAGGCCTCGTCCCAGCCTTTAATTACCTGCCCGTTACCGACATTGAAAGCAAATGGTTTACCTCGCTGCACGGAGCTATCAAACACCTTGCCATCCAAGAATTTCCCTGTGTAGTGAGCCTGAATCTTCACGCCCTTCGCCGGCTTTGCACCACGACCTTCCTTAAGCACCACATATTTCATGCCCGAATCGGTGCTTTGCAGTTTGCCGGGATATTGCTTCTCCAAGTCTGCCAAAAAGCCGTCGAGGGCCCGCACCCCTTTCGCTTTATTATCAGCAGCGCCCTTGTCAACCCGTTGATCGAACGCGGCTCGGTCAACTTTAAAATGCTTGGCTTTGTCACCAACCCGCACAATGACGACTTTTTCCATGACGTCACCTTTGGCAATCGTGTTGACGACGTCTTGTCCCTGTATGACATGGCCAAACACCGTATGTCGACCATCCAGCCAGGGGGTTGCTTTGTGGGTAATAAAAAACTGGCTACCGTTGGTATTAGGGCCAGCATTGGCCATCGATAGGCTACCAGGGCCACGATGCTTGAGGTCGGGATGAAACTCGTCCGCGAAGCGGTATCCTGGGCCGCCTCGTCCGGAGCCTTGAGGATCGCCGCCTTGAATCATAAAATCCTTAATAACCCGGTGAAAAATGAGCCCGTCGTAGAAATGCACACCCTCGGGTTTGTTTGACTTTTTAACGCCCTCGGCCAAGCCAACGAAATTGGCCACGGTAAGCGGTGTTTTTTCGAATTCCAATTGCAGCACAATCGTGCCCTTGGTAGTATGAATCTCAGCGTAAAGGCCATCCGGATACGGCGTTTCGGCATAGGCGTTAAGCATAAGAACACCAAAAAGGACGATAAAAAAACCAACTTGAATATACTGCCTAATTCTTGCGATCATGGGATACCTTCTCCGCTTAGTAAATCCGTGTCGATGCAGACAAAACAATGATAAAGAATAGCCCTTAGCGCAGTGGTTTGCCACTCCGAGCCGTGCATCGCACAAAACCTGAGGACAAAACAGACCGATGGCCAATCTCAACAACTGGCCATCGTACAATATGACAGATGTCCTCAGCCCACTTCAGCCCCGCGGATGGATAAAAGGCATGAGGCCTGCCGTGCCACCAGCAGTTCGATATTGTAAACGCATTTTCTCTGCCCCGCTAGCGCAATCACCGCAATGCTTCAAGGCAGAAACGAAACGTCGTTATTGACCTCTCTGACATCTTTGCCTAGACTCTTGGCTTGCAACGTATCGTCACCTTTATTTAGAGGTCGTCATGCGTTGCGTTCAAACATTTCGTTGCATGAGAGCTAGAGGGAAATCTATGTCCACAACGCCCATCGAGATTCTAAAACGAGAGCTTAAAGTGCTGACCTTTGACCAATACGGCACGATAGTAGATATGCAAACGGAATTAGCGGGGGCGGTGACGCCATTTCTACAAGCGAAGGGCTGGTCCGGCGACCCGCACCAGTTTGTCACCTGGTGGCGACGCACCCATTATGAGGATTCGATGATTGACGCGTTGTGCGATCGTGGACATACGTCTTACCGGCAAATCGGACATCGGGCGGTTTCCCATGTCATGCAGCGGGCAGGCATCGCCTATACGCAGGATGAAGTCGTCTGGCTGGTGGCTCAGATCGAGCAACTACGCCCCTTTCCGGACGTCATCGAAGCCCTGCATAAGCTTCGCACGGCGTATCGCCTCGTCATCTTGTCGAATGGCGACCGGGATATGTTGGAACGCGCCAAGCCCTTCATTGGGTTCGATTTTGATCTCACCATCTCCGTCCAAGAGGCCGGCTACTTCAAACCACATTACGCCACCTACCAAAAAGCCACAGAGCTCATCGGCGAAGATCGTAGCAGCATCATGCACATTGCAAACCATGCTTTTGATTGCATCGGCGCCAAAGCCTATGGCATGCGGACCACCTTCATTGATCGGCGCAAACGGCCTTATGGTGAAACCCCTTATCAGCCGGATTTGATTGTCGGTAATTTCACCGAACTCGCAGCACTGCTTGTATCATAAATACAAATGCTCGCGCAGCGAGACAGAAGCCCTCTACAGCACAAGAATCAAACACGCCTACCGAGCGCCGTACAATGGTTGACAAGCTATCATGCGGTCTTTATGCTGCAGCGGAATTGACTGTACAATGCCATTTAGGGAAAGGGATGTTGTGGAGGAGAAAACGGTATCGGTTCGTCGCGGCATGTTCGAAACAAAACTACGTACCGACGGCAGTGGAGAGCCGTTGCTATTTCTGCACGGTGCCGGCGGTCTACGCGGATGGGATCCATTTCTTGCCGAGCTGGCAAAACAGTTCGTTGTCTATGCCCCGGCACATCCGGGCTTTGAAACCAGTAGCGGCATCGAGCATATTGACGATGTCATCGACATGGTGGTGTATTACAACGACTTTCTGGATGCCCTGGGACTGGACTCAGCACACGTCGTGGGCCACTCGCTGGGCGGCATGTTTGCAGCCGAGCTGGCAGCCTTAAGCCCTCAACGCGTACAGCGGCTGGTGTTAGCCAATACACTTGGATTATGGATCGATGAGCAACCCGTGGTGGACTTCTTCGCCATGACGCCGGAACAACTGGGCATCGCGCTCTGGCATGATCCAAACTCGGCAGTGGCCAAAGCGATGATGACCGTGCCTGAAGACGAGCAGGCACAGTTGGAAGCGTTTCTACTGCGCGCTCAGCACCTGTCAACAGCCGGTAAGTTTCTCTGGCCAATACCGGACAAGGGTTTGAAAAAACGTATCCATCGCATTAAGGCACAAACCTTGATCCTGTGGGGCCAATCAGATGGACTCGTCCCCTCAGCATACGCACAAGCATTTCAGCAATATATTCCCGGCGCCCAGGTGACCCTCATGCCGCGTTGTGGACATATGCCCATGTACGAAGACCCGGAAGGTTTCGTAGAGGCAATTTCAAGTTTCCTAAAAGCTTAACCGCCGGAGGGGTGACCTGCGGTATTTTCTCTCCTATCCCCAAACAAAATAACCTGCTCGGGTTCATTGGCAATCCACGCCTGTGTGCCCAATGCTATTTCTTCAACAAAGCGGCGAAAGACACGGCGCGACGGAAAGGCCGTTAGATAACGCGGTTGATAGCCTAATGCCATAGCTTGCTGCACAAGCTGCGCGAGTTGCGCAAGACGAGACTCAGAAACCGGGCCACTACTCACAACCACCTCAATCACAACAAGACGGCGGTCGACTTCACTCAACATAATCACATCCGGCAAACTGGCGGTTACCTGTAGAGGCAGATTCAGCTCTCGCATCAGATCGCGGTTTTGATAACCGTCTTTATGCCGTGTGTCGCCGAGATAGACCACCTGTGGCGTCTGCAGAAACGCCACTGCATAAACCTGCACCACCTCTGCAGTCAACTGGCTGTGAGCGCCAGGACTTAAAAAAAACGGCTGTGGCAATCCAACTTCCACCGGTATCTCCGCTCGGCGGCGTTGCTGTTTCCAGGTCTCGCCTCGCGATAGGCGCCTGGCCATGTCATTCGCTAACCACCGCCGTTCCAAAGGCGCCGTACAGGTCAGTAAACGTAGCATCTCAGGATGCAATCGGTAAAACGTCTTCGGATCATTGGTACTCAATTGATGACGGATCACCAAGCCCTCTTCACACAATGGCCGTAAGGACAGCTTGCGATAGGACTCGCGGGTATTTTCCGCCACCTCCCTGCTGCACTCCTGGCGAGCAAACTCGATAATGTCATGAATACGCGCACCATCACGAAGACGCTTTTTGCCTGGCAAGAGTCCCTCACGCTCCGAGCCATCAGCTAACGCCAGTACACAGATAGCGCTTTGTTCGGTAATCAACTTGCGGTCGAGACCAAGTTGCTGCAACAGAATCCTGGCCTCTTCTAGTTCGAGCTGAGCTTCGTTGCCGTGTTCCTGTCTCACAACAAGCGTAACGCCTCCGGCCATACTTGTCCTTCTACCGTATCAACCTGTATGGGTTCAAGCACCGCATGGGAAAGCCCCTGCATCTGGTCAAGCGCTGTACACAGTGTGTGGAGAAACGATACGGGCAACCCGGCGCCCTCGAGCACAGCAATATCCAAGGCCGTTCGTTCCTTGCCGCCACTCATCAAGAACTGCCGATATGCAAGTTCCAGCTTCTGCAAGGTTTCCGGCGTCAAAAGCCGCACATCAATAATCGGAACATCACCAATTCCACCGGGACTCAGGTTATAAATCCCACCACCGTATACGTGTGCACTTGCCCGTACGGCAAGTTCTGTCGTACGGGCGTTTAAAATAGCCAGTAAAGGCAATAGCAAAGTCGTCTCTTTGGGCGTCATTTCGATAAAATTTTCACCGGCGACCCAGCCAATTTGGTTCCACACCACCTGGTAACGCTGGTAGATACGACGTGGCATGAGAATCGGCGCTATGCCGCGCCGATTTAGATCATCCAGTAGGTTATACCATGGCGTACGCCGGGTTTTCCGCAAGCGCGGCAGATTCTGCACCCCGACAACCGGCTGCGATCTGCCACGTGGATTGAGTACCTGCATCTCCCAGTACTGGATATAGCGTAGCAGGGCGGTCTGCGTGAGGTTTTCCTTGCGCCAATCGCATGCCAGCACATAATGTCGAATCGGCGTCTCCGCTGTTAAAACAGGAACCGTCACGTCTTTCGGCGACATCACCATCGGACGTAACCAACGGTGCTCAAGTTCCCATTTACATTGGGCTTCACGCGGCACGATATAAAACATTTTGGCAAACGATTGCAGACCGATACGCACCTGCAGCAGAGACGCTAGCGGAATCATACCGGGCTGTTGCAGCAATTCAACGTAAGCAGGTGGCGCGTATAGCAATGGCGTCCACCTCTGCGTCGGTTGTAACGCATTCATGCGCACGATCGTTCCCGAAGCATGTATCTCCGGCTGATCAAGTAAGCGGCAAGGATTCTGGGGCAACGCTTTGGGTATGCGGCCATTCAGTGATACAAAAGCCACCCGGCTGCGACTAGCGGTTCGTACGGAGGCCCGCTTTTCTGCCAGAATCAAAACGGGCCGCACCAAGACATCGGGAAACACCTGGGATTGGAATCCGATCATGCCACGCAGGCGAAACGTTCGCAAGAGATAATCTTTAAACGCTGTACCGTAGCGCATATCAAGCCAGCTGTCGGAGACAATGAGCGCCAAACGTCCGCCAGGCTTTAGAAAACGTGCCCCATGGATGACAAAATAGCACGAGAGATCGGTCATGCGTGAGAACTGTCCAACGTCCGGCACCTGCTCCGCGATCACCTGTAACGCATCCACATCTCGTTGCCACCAGCGCCGGACATAGGGAGGATTACCGATTAATACATCAATGGGAGGAAACTGCGAGTCAAAGAAATCACCGGCCAACACACCCGGAAATTCTGCCGGCAATCCATAAGAACGGAAAGTCCGCTGTAACACCTGCACGGCATCCGGATGTGAATCCACCCCGTGCAGCTGATTACTCAGACGGCTTAATGGCGTTCCGCAGGCAACCAGACGCTTAGCGCTTTCCAGCAAAAAAACACCTTCTCCGAACCCAGCATCAAGTATATGATCAGTATGGCTACGAACCGCCCAGCGTGCTAGCAAAGAAGCGATAAACGGGGGGGTACGGACAAAACCTTGGGCCTTCAGCACATTCTTCATTACCAGCGGTAGGCTCCCAGTGCAAGGATTGGACTTTTCCATTGTGGCGAGTCACTGAGCAGTTTGCAAGAGGAAAAAGGTATGCTATGTTAGCATCAATAAGATATCCATCAACCGGAGGACAAGATGGAGGCGTATCGAGCCTATTCCATTTCCTGGAACTTAACCCAACGCTGTAACCTGCACTGTGCGCATTGCTATATGAGCGCCACATCCGTGGCCGACACAACGGAAGAGCTAACGACCGAAGAATGCCAACGCGTCATTGACGAAATCGCCCAAGTAAATCCCGAAGCCCTACTCATCCTAACAGGCGGAGAGCCTCTTATACGCAAAGATATTTTCGACTTGGCCAGCTACGCCAGCGACAGAGGATTCACGGTCGTGCTAGGCACCAATGGCGTCATGCTACGCGAGGCCGAAGCGCGACGCATGCGCCAAAGCGGTATTCAGGGTGCGAGTATTAGCCTCGATTCTGTCGATGCGCAACGACACGACGCCTTCCGGCGTTTAGCAGGCGCCTGGGAAGGCGCCATCCGAGCCACCAAAGTCCTAAACAACGAAGGCCTGGACTTCTCCATTCACACCAGTATCACGACGTGGAATGCAAGCGAAATGCCCGCCATGATCGACTTGGCCCGCGACTTGGGCGCCCGCGTGTTGAATTTTTTCTTCCTGGTGCAAACTGGCCGCGGAACCGATTTGATGGACATCACACCCGATCAGTATGAGCACTTACTCGGCGCTATCGCGCAGGCCCAGGGGGTCGACAGCCCCAACAGCGGCTTGCGCCCCCCAGTCACCCCAAACAGCACGGAAGACCCCTGGAGCGTGCCAACCGGTCACTCAGGTGATATGGTCATTCGCGCCAAATGTGCCCCGCATCTCCGCCGTATCATCTACGAACGTGACCCGCAATCGCCACTTCTCCAGAATTACGCCCAGGGCAGTTGCCCGGCAGGGAAATACTACTGCCGTATCACACCAACCGGCGACGTTACGCCCTGCCCCTACATGCCCGTCGCCGTTGGCAATCTACGCCAGCAATCGTTTGCGGAAATCTGGCAAAACGGCCAAGCGCTTAATGATCTACGCGATCCGCATCTGGGCGGGCGTTGTGGAAGCTGTGAATTTTCACAAATCTGTGGAGGATGTCGTTGCCGTGCGTATGCAACACACGGTGATTACCTGGCAGAAGACCCGGCCTGTGGTTATAAGCCAGGACAATATGGCGGCGCTACAATCGCCTTACCTGCTGAACAAACCTTTGGTTTCGAGCCGCGTTTTACCCTGACCTGGTCGCCAGCAGCGCAAGATCGCCTCAAACATTTACCATCATTTGCCCGAGGTATGGTTGCAAGAGGCGTTGAACGTTACGCCCGAGAATATCATTTGACCGAAATCACCCCGGAAGTCATGCAAACGGTTCGGCAACAAGCCGAGCAACGCTTTGGACGACGCTTTAACTTCCGTTCTTTCTTCCGTGGGTCTAAACCTTGATTGGATAATGGGCGTGTTGTTTATTTGACAAGCTGAAGGCTGCGTTTAACGCGTTGTCTAATCTCGCTTAGGGTAAGGTCCTGATCACTCTCGGACAGTTGTGTCAACCCGATCGATTCGCAGACTTCAGCTAGGGTGTATAGTGTGCTGTCATCAGCTCGGATAATTTCCCCAATAAGTACGACGCGGAGCAGGGAGCTATCAGGCTGATCGCAATGTTCGCACAGTGAGTCCACGCTGTTTCCTCTTCATATCATTAGCGGCTTATGCCACCAGTAAATTGGTGTTTGCACGCGCCTCATTTACACCATCCCAGCCTGGCTTCATTATCGGTTTGGAACTGCAAAACCTTTACCCCGCAACAGCTCAGAAAACATTCTCAGGCAAGGTCTCACGATAGTGACACAGCTTCTATACTTGACATCTGATATAACACCCTTTAGAGTCAGCCCAATATCCGCTTCATGCACAGCGCTTAGGCGAGAAAAGAGGTCGGGTCGTACATTCCTGCCATTAGGATATCGACAGTTTATCGAGCACGACTTTGCACATGCCGGCACGTGAGAGGCGCCAAGGGCTTTACGGAAGAACATAACCGAGCTACAATGAAATGTTGCGCTCTCTTTTAAGTTTGTATCACATGCACATAACGATATGGTAAGACTTTACGAGTCTCAGAGCTGGAAGTCAGGGATATGATAAATTTTCTTCTCATCATGCCCTGCACGCGGAGGATCGGCTAAACAGGACAACCAACATTATGGCATCGCAAGATACGATCGAAAAACGTGTCGAAGAGCTTGAATCAGTGGTCATTCGGTTGGCCGGCGATTCAGGCGATGGTATGCAGCTGACCGGCGGACAGTTCACCCGCACAGCGGCCTTGATTGGTAACGACATCAGCACTTACCCCGACTTTCCGGCCGAGATCAGGGCGCCGGCAGGCTCGTTGCCGGGCGTTAGTTCTTTCCAATTGAATTTTAGCAGCCTCGACATCTTTACGCCGGGAGACGCGCCTGACGTCCTGGTTGCGATGAATCCAGCCGCGTTGAAAGTGCACCTTGGCGATCTTGAACCAGGCGGCATCTTACTCGTTAACACCGACGCCTTCACCAAGGGCAATCTAAACAAAGCAGGCTACACCGGTAATCCGCTCGAAGGTAACAGTTTAAGCAGCTATCGTGTCTTTAAAATCCCCATCACGTCCCTGAATTCAAAGGCCCTAGAAGGCATCGACATGACGCAGCGGCAAATCGACCGCTCGAAGAACTTCTGGGCGCTGGGTCTCCTATACTGGTTATATAACCGCTCGTACGACGCCTCGTTAAACTTTCTGGAGCAGCGGTTTAAAAACGACCCGTTGGTCTTCGAGGCAAATAAACGAGCCCTATTGGCGGGCTATAATTATGGTGAAACAACGGAAATCTTCACCGTCGCTTACCGGGTGCGTAAGGCCAAATTGGCGCCAGGCAAATATCGCAATATCACCGGTTCCGAAGCAACCGCACTAGGGTTTGTCGCCGCCTCGCGCCTGTTCAACAAACCCCTGTTCTATGGCAGCTATCCCATCACACCGGCGAGTGATGTGTTGCACGAGATGGCCCAGTTCAAACATTTTGGCGTCAAGACGTTTCAGGCTGAAGATGAAATTGCAGCCGTGACATCGGCCATTGGCGCCGCCTTTGGCGGTCAACTTGCCATGACGGTCAGCAGCGGACCCGGCATTGCTCTAAAGAGTGAAGGAATTAATCTCGCTCATATGGTGGAGCTGCCTCTGGTGATCGCCAATATCCAGCGGGCTGGACCCAGTACAGGTATGCCAACTAAAACCGAGCAGGGCGATCTTTTGCAATGTATGTTTGGCCGTAACAGCGATTCGGCTTGCGCCATCGTTGCCCCAGCGACACCGAGTGAGTGCTTTTATATGGCGATTGAGGCGTTTCGCCTCGCCACCAAATATATGACGCCGGTCTTTTTCCTTTCGGATGGGTATCTAGGCAATGGGTCAGAGCCCTGGAAGATCCCTTCCTCGGCAGAACTCGAACGCTTTACGATCACCCATCCCACCGATCCGGAAGGTTTTTTTCCCTACAAACGCGACCCCGAAACATTGGCGCGTCCCTGGGCAATTCCGGGTACACCAGGCTTGGAACACCGTCTCGGCGGTTTGGAAAAGGCGGATATCACCGGTAATGTCAATTACGACCCGCTTAACCATGAACATATGACTCGAGTACGCAATGAGAAAATCGCGCGTATTGCGAATGACATTCCAGAGCTGGAAATCCATGGCGATTCCAAAGGCGAGTTATTGGTCCTGTCTTGGGGTAGTACCTTCGGCGCTGTTGTAACAGCAGTAGACAGATTGCGCAGCCAGGGCGCCGACGTTTCACATGCCCATCTGCGCTATCTTAACCCTTTTCCAAAAAACCTCGGTGACGTCTTACAACAGTTTAACAAGGTGCTGATCCCGGAACTTAACCTCGGACAGCTGAGTCTGTTAATTCGGGCGCGCTATCTGGTGGACACCATCAGCTTTCCAAAAGTACAAGGCGTCCCTTTTAAAGTGTCAGAAATTCTCGCCAAATGTAACGAACTGCTTGAGGGTTAGCGTCATGAACAAATCGACCAACGGCAAAACCGACGGCGCTACAGCAACCCTGTCGCGTAGAGACTTCATATCGAACCAAGAAGTACGCTGGTGCCCAGGTTGCGGCGACTATTCCATCCTGGCCCAGACCCAGAAAGTCATGCCGGATCTCGGTGTTGCCAAAGAAAAAATCGTGTTTATCTCCGGTATTGGATGCTCCAGTCGCTTTCCTTACTACATGAACACGTTCGGCTTTCATACCATTCATGGCCGCGCCCCGGCGCTCGCAACCGGTTTAAAAACCAGCCGACCCGATCTGATGATATGGGTCATCACTGGTGATGGAGACGCCCTGAGTATTGGCGGTAACCATCTTCTGCATGTGCTACGGCGCAATGTTGACATCAAAATCATTATGTTCAACAACCGGATTTATGGCCTTACCAAAGGCCAATATTCGCCAACCTCCGAGATTGGCAAACGCGTCAAATCGGCCCCGATGGGCTCGCCTGATCATCCGCTAAACCCGTTAAGCGTTGCCATTGGTGCTGAAGCGACGTTTGTTGCCCGAACCGTCGACACCGATACCAAACACTTAATCGCCACCCTTGAACGCGCCGCAGCGCACAAAGGCACCGCGTTTGTCGAGGTCTATCAGAATTGTAATATTTACAATGATGGCGCCTTCGATTATCTCACCGGACGTGATGTACGCGATGATCGCAGCCTATACTTGCAACACGGTAAGCCCATGCTGTTCGGAAAGGAACGAAATCACGGTATTCGGCTCAATGGGATTGATCCCGAAGTGGTAACGGTAGGAGAGAATGGTATCACCGAAGCTGATATTCTTTGTCATGACGAAAACAAACAAGAGCCCTATCTAGCGTATCTGCTCAGCCGTCTTGACTACCCTGAATTTCCTGTTCCGGTTGGTGTTCTCCGAGCCGTTCAGAGAGCAACCTACGATGGCATTGTAGAAGAACAGCAGGAAGCGGCCCTGTCCCAATATGGCGAGGGAGATCTGGACGCGTTGTTGAACCGTGGCGATACCTGGGAAGTCAAGTAGCCATAATATTAGGACGTCACCATAACGCCGGATGGGTTTGACCATCCGGCGTTATATGTTTCTAGCTGTGCTGCCTGAAAACCCAAGTTTGTTGAAATATTTGACATTCACTCGTCTTGCCTGCACCGTTCACTGAATCATTTTCCTGCCCCTGATGCTTGCTCACAATGAGGTCACCCGCTATGCTACTCGTTGTCCCTGTCCTGCTCGCCTTCCTTGCCTCACGCGATTTCGTACGGCCTCTGGCATTAGAGATGGACTATCCTGAGCCGCGTCCTGTGGAGGCAGAAGCGGGTGAGGTGATTGCCGTCCCCGAAGTCGGAGGACGCCATCACCATGATGAACGACACGCGGCCTAATGCGTATTGATTCCCCAACGTATGATTAGCATACGCTGGAGGCAGTCGGATGGAAAACCGTGTTAGGCGATGCCGGATTATTCATGATTCAAGACCCGACCCTATCTTCTCTTTCCGGCTTGTGCATGTGCTCTTGACAGCCATGCCTATTGATGGTTTTCTAGTAGAACACGGTGGACCGATTTTGCACCACCAGCGCATCAACGTGAGGAAAGGGCCATGGTCATGTCAACACAGGGACGCTTACAGGACCGTATAGCTGTTATTACAGGGGCGGCATCAGGCATTGGACAGGCCACTGCCGTACGATTTGCCGAGGAAGGCGCGCACATTCTCATCGCCGATCTGCCGACCCAAAAGACTGGCGCCGATGCGACGGCGGCACGCGTTCAGGCTTTGGGAAGAAACGCCGAGGTGGTCGGTATCGACGTCACCCAAGAAGATCAAGTGGATGAGATGGCCGAAGCGGCTATGGCAGCGTTCGGGCGCATCGATATCTTGGTTGCTGCGGCGGGTATTGAGCAAGACCCCCAGAGCCAGACACGACCGCCCGTATTGGAGTTGCCCACCGCAACCTGGCAACGGCTATTGGATGTGAACTTAACCGGCGTGATGTTCACCAACCGTGCAGTGGCAAAACGTATGATTGATGGCGACGTTCATGGCTCGATTATCAACTTGGCCTCCGGCGCCGCCCGGCGCGCCCGCCCCGGCATGGTGGCGTATGCCGTGACCAAGGCCGGCGTCTGGATGCTAACCCGCGGTCTAGCCGCCGAACTCGCGACGCACGGCATTCGCGTCAATGCCATTGGCCCCGGCACCATTATGTCGCCGATGACGCAGCGCCTATACGGCGGCCCCGAGGGGGTGGAAGAACGTGGCCAAGTCATCCCATTAGGCCGCCCTGGGCAACCCACCGATGTCGCCAATACGGCATTATTTCTCGCTTCAGATGAATCCAGTTATTACACTGGCTCCATTTTGCATCCGGATGGCGGCAGTCTGCTTCAGACCATGCAATAAGCAACCTGGCAAGGCGTCCTCTCATGAGCATAACCGTAGATGCCTTGACCCCTGATAACCCACGCCAATTAGAAACCTTCAGACGCTATTTACCGCAAGGGGTTGAGCTGATATGGGTAGATTCGACCCAGCCTGTCGAGCAACAGGCGACACAACTGAAAGATGCAGTGGCGGTGATTGCCGCCCCTTCGGCTTTCTCTGTCGATTTGGCCTTAGCTTGTCCGAATCTTAAGCTGATACAAACGGTCAGTGCCGGGACTAATACGATTGACCTGCCGGCCCTGGACGAACTCGGCATCAAGGTGGCCAATAACGGCGGTGGCAATGCAGTCGCCGTGGCCGAGCACAGTATCGCATTGATGGTCAGTGTATATCGCAACCTGAAACGGCAGTTTCAATCCGTGCAGGACCGCCAATGGGCCGCCGACATCCGCACCACCTGGTTTCCCAATGCCTATGAACTTACCGACAAGATAGTCGGCATTATTGGCCTGGGACGTATCGGGCAGCAGGTGGCCCGGCGCTTACAGGGCTGGGACTGCCGACTCATTTACCATGATGTCACAAGCTTGCCGACAGCCCTAGAAAAGGCGTTAAACATTACCAAGGTTGACTTTGACGAGCTGCTACGAACCTCTGATATGATAACCCTACACGTGCCGCTTAGTCGCCTCACCAAAGGCATGATGAATGATCGCGCCTTCGATCTGATGAAACCGACGGCAGTATTGATTTTTGCAGTGCAAAACGTAGCCCGAGTGGCGAGCGGCGAAGAACCACAATCGGTTGTCAATCCAGTTTAGGGAAAGGGGTCCAGCATGGCCAAACAAGGCTTTAAGGTTATAGACAGCGACATCCACGTGAGTGAACCGCCAGATCTGTGGGAACGCTACATGGAGCCCGCATTCAAAGACCGCGGTCCGAGGCTGGCCAAAACCAACGGGAATGGCTCAGAGCGTATTGTCGTCACTGAAAAGGCGTTGGTCAGCCACGCTATCGAGGGCGTACCAGGATACCAGAGAACGCGACAGATTCGGATGGCAAAGGCAAGGGAGCAAGCGATCAAAAGCGGCCGGGCTGCTCTGACCGGTCATGCCGCAGGGCAAGGTGATGATCCCAAGAACATGCTAGCGGCCATGCAGATCGAGGGTATTGATCTCTCCATCGTCTTTCGCACTGAGGGTGCCCATGTCCTCGGCTTTGATGCCAAAGATGGCATGGATGGCCCGCTCGCGGCTGCCATCTGCCGCGCCTATAACAACTGGGCACACGACTTCTGCAATGAGGACCCGGAGCGCCTCAAAATGGCGGCCCAGATACCTATCCAAGATGTTGACGAGGCCATCACGGAAGCCCATCGTGCCGTTCATGAACTGGGTGCGATTACCCTGGTACTACCGAACCATTCGGTCAACGAACGGCCGTGGTACGATGAATACTACCACCCCTTCTGGGCCGAGGCCGAGCGGCTCAACGTTCCCGTTTCTTTCCATGGTATCCACATCGCCCGGCAACAACACTTGCATCTACGTTACACGGACAACCACGCCCTTGGCCATATCGCCGCCCATCCGATGGAAATGATGCTGGCCTTGAGTAGCATGCTCCTCGGCGGCGTCTTCGAACGCTTTCCGAACCTTACGGCAGCCTTCTTGGAAGGCAACTGCAGTTGGGTACCATGGCTGCTCTGGTCCCTGGACGAGCATGAAGACCAGATGGGCGACAAGGAGCGCTTCGGCCTGACCATGCCTCCCAGCAAGTATTTCCAGCGTCAATGCTTTGTCTCCGTCGAGCCCGATGAGAGCCCCGCGAAGTACGTCATCCAGGAGATCGGCGA
>JAPULM010000360.1 GCA_027294925.1 bacterium | reverse complement strand
TATGGGTATACAGCATGGTGGTTCTGAAATCGCTGAGTCCAAGCAACTCCTGAATCGTCCGGATATCATAATTCGCTTGCAGCAAGTGGCCGGCAAAAATGTGGCGAAACGTATGGGCTGACGCACGCTTAGCGATGCTAGCCTTCCCAACCGCCTGTTGAATCGCCTTTTGGACATGCGTGTCATGCAGATGATACAGCCGGTATTCCTCCGTCTCCCGAACATAGGTTAATTTCTTAGCCGGGAAAAACCATTGCCAGATAAACGCCTTGGCGGCATTCTTATATTTTGTCTCTAAGGCATTCGGCAGAAACACGCCGGCATAGTTTCGGTCCAGGTCTCGTTGGTGCAGGTCTTTCAACGCTTCAAGATGCGCGCAGAGTTCAGACAGAATCGTTTCAGGAAGCGGCACGGTTCGGTCTTTTTGTCCTTTGCCGTCATGCACGGTTAATACCTCTGCATCAAAATTAAAATTGTGCACGCGCAGATTCAAACATTCGAACAGACGAAGGCCGCAGCCATATAACAATTTCGCCACCAAGTCATACGGAGGCGACAGATGTTGAAGAATGGCATCAATCTCTTCACGGGATAACACCACTGGGATATAAGGTCTTCGCTTCGCCCTGACCACGCCGTCTATCTTTCCGAACTCCTGCTTCAGGACATGTCTATAACAAAATAGCAGGGCATTAAACGCCTGATTTTGTGTTGCGGCAGACACCTTTCGGGTCACGGCCAAAAAAGATAAAAACGCCTTGACATCAGACGAAGACAACAAGGTGGGCGCTTTGCTTTGCGTAAAATTTTGGAATTGTCTGGCCCACCGTGTATAACTTTTCAAGGTTTTCGGCGAATAGTGCCGTACCTGAATCTCATCAGCTAAGCGGGTGTACACCGCCTTCCAGGACGCTCCCGTTGATGGGCTCGATACGTCAGAGGGCAAGACGTGAGAATGAGACGATACAGAGGAAGCCGTCCCCGGCCGGCGAACTTTGTAGGAAGTTGTGGCTTCGTGGGAGGTTGTAGCTGTGTTGGATGATGAGCCAGCCCTGTGAGACGATGTATGGGGAGCCTTCTCCAGAGGACGGTCTTTTGTGGCCGAAGGGACATGGGTGCGAGCATCGCTGGCGTGAATAAGCTCGTCATACATCGCGATTGCTTGTGACGCCTGTTATTGTTGTGCTTTTGTTTGCTTCTTTTCCTGTAATTTGTTGAGAAAGGGGACCAGGCTATCGCCGTGTGCATGAGGAACGTGATACTTGTGACAAAAACCAAGATAATAGCGCAACCATTTTTTATACAGACCATGCGTTTGTTTCGGAATCGCCTTGTTGCGCAAACCTGCCTCAAATTGTGTCTGCAATACCTCGGAAATGGTAAGCGTGCGGAGTTCTCCATAGCTTGATATTCTTCTACATGACACGATATACGGAAAAGTATATTACCGTATCAGAAAAAACGTGTCAAAGATTTAGGACGAGAAAAGATAGAGTAAACGACATGACAAGAAACGATATGGGAAGGGAAGGGCATCAGCACACAGCTCCACGGCAGAGCGCGAGGTAAAGCGTTAAAACCCAAAAAATCTGCTCACGTCATGGGGGGTTATACGGAAACGATAGAATAACTTGTTCCCCCCTCCGCTACGGGGAGAACCAGGAGTTCGAACAGATGCCCCTCCGGGCACTGCTCAACTCGCGCGTTAGCTGTCGATAACATGAACAACATTAAACGCATTCAAAGTTGGTACCTGGCCCAATGCGATGGGGATTGGGAGCATCAATTTGGGGTGCAGATCGAGACGCTCGACAATCCGGGGTGGTTAGTCAAAATCAATTTATCTTGCACAGGGTTGGCTGATACTGACTTTGAGACTGTCGAGTATGGGGTTGGTAAAAATGGTCATCCTGATGATGCTCAATGGTTGGCATGCAAGGTTGAGGATAATATGTTTAAAGGGGCAGGGGGCCCCGAAAAGCTTGATGAGATCTTGGGGGTGTTTTGTAACTGGGCAGAAAAAAACAGCTAACAAATCGCTCAACACGGACCATTCGGCTTCGCCGCCTGGCCGGTTAGCTTAGCCTTATCCATCAAACTCCACGTCTACACGCTGAAGACAACTCATGACAACTGCTCGCCAGCGCCCCACCGTCTTCATTGGCTCGTCAAGCGAGGGCCACAAGATCGCGCGAGCAATCCAAGTGTTGCTCGATCGCGCCTGCGAAGTTGAAATCTGGGATCAAGGCGTCTTTGGCCTCAGTCAGGGCACTCTTGAATCGCTGGTTCTGGCGTTGGGGCGTTTCGATTTCGCAATTCTTGTGCTAACGGCGGACGATTTAACGATCAAACGCGGCGAATCAAGACCCGCAGCCCGCGACAATGTGCTCTTCGAATTGGGGTTGTTCACTGGTGGTCTTGGCAGGAACCGAACATTCATGGTCTTCGATCGCAGCGATCCACCAGAATTGCCAACTGATCTCGCAGGCGTTACCCCCGCTACCTTCGAACCACACGCATCGGGCAATCTCAATGCGGCTCTTGGTGCAGCATGCACGCAGATTGAAACGCAAATCGAACGATTGGGTGTCCGCGACCAAGAACGATTCAAGGGTCTGGCCGAAGCTGCTGATAACGTCAAGGGCGTCGGCTCACAAATGCAACACCTCATTCGTTTGCTTGCTCGGTCACGCAAGGTTGAACTTGATATAATCTCCAGTCAATTCGGGCCGGTGATTGTGCCCGATAAGCTGAACCAATTGCGAGATGATTTACAAGATCTGCAGAACGTCTTGGATGCACATGAGGCATCTGAATCGGCGGACAGAAAAAGGAGGTTGAGGGGCATCCTCGAGAACTTCAGGATCAACTTTCTTACCAACTTGATCGACTCGGGGATCATCGAAAGCAAATCAGAACTGACGTACGAACGCATCTTTGAATTGTCTCAAGACGCGCACGTAACTTCGTTGCTGAGTGAACATGAGCTTTTCGGGATACGCGATGAGTTGGAAGAGTTTGCTGAGTTGTATACGTCTGATGGATAACTAGGCGTTGGACGCCGACGTGGCTCGCTGATGCACGCCTCAAGCGTCGTTGGCGCTGTTTACGGTTTGCGATTCTTCCAAGTCTTTTCTGTTGGTCCGCCACGCGGGTCAACTTAAACGTTAGGGATTCATATTTTCTAGGCTAAGGAGTTAATCGAGGTGCGACGATGAGTAAAGAAGGAATCCCCATTGATGTTTGGTCCGGGGCTTATGCCACCAAGGAATTGCATGAGACCATGCAACAATTCGTTGAGTCGAGTAATCGGGCTTCACGGCGGATGTTGCAGCTCACGTGGGCTATTGTCTGCTTGACAGTTGCCATGTTTTTTGCTGTCGTTGCCCAAATTCTTATTGTACTCTATTGAGTCAAGAGGGGAGGAGCGGCCTTGTTGGACTTTTCAAGAGGTTTGTGATCTCTTCTCGTTTCAGTTCTAGAGTCGACGTTATGGCGGGCAGTACAGTTCCGCTCCAGAGTCATGAGGTAGAATCTGCCAATACCGAGGGACATATCGCGATGCCTACTGTCCTGCGAAGTGGCCCTTACCGTTTTTTCTTTGTGTCACTCGATCGCGATGAACCACCTCACATTCACGTCAGACGTGAGAACATGGTAGCAAAGTTTTGGCTGGATCCAGTGGTCCTCCAACAGGCAGGGGGCTACAGCCGGACAGAGCTTAACACTATTGCCCGCTTGGTTCATGAACATCGTGACACGTTGCTGGAGAGGTGGTATGCATTCTTCGGAGATTAACTTGCAAGAGCCACGTGCCCAACGAGTAGCTGTGAGTGAGGATTCCCTGGCGGTAGACCTGGTCGATGGTCGAACCATTATTGTGCCTCTTATCTGGTACCCCCGCTTATGGCATGGGACTCAAGAGGAGCGCAATCATTTTGAAATCTTCGGAGATGGGGCGTTCATCCACTGGCCCAATTTAGATGAGGATTTAAGTGCCACGGGTCTTTTGGCTGGCCGCCGGTCGGCTGAGAGTCCCCAATCCTTGAAAAAATGGCTTGATGCCCGGGCCACACAGGATAAGCGAGCCTAGGTGCATACTGAGAGGACAGGGCTATGCAACGCCTTGCCATTCTGCGCTCCCTAACAAATGCGTCCAGCTGACGGGTGACAGCAGAGGCTTTTTTCTTGTTCGTGTGTCTCGCACTTGTCACCCGCCGCTGACGCCTGCCGTTAGGCGGCGTAACCCATCGATAATGGCATCCTGTTTTGGCGAAAACAGGATGCCACAAACGTCACACGCGATTCTAGGCGATGTGCAGAGGAGATGCCACATGGACCTTGCCACTGTCGATCACCTTTTGACCACCACCCGCTCAGTACGTAAACGCCTTGACCTGACACGGCCTGTCGAGTCGGACATTATCCAACAATGCATTGATATCGCTCTTCAGGCACCAAACGGTGGGAATCGCGGCCGCTATCATTTCGTCGTCGTGACGGACCCGGCAAAACGTTCGAGCTTAGCCGGACTCTACCGGCAGGCGTGGGCTGCGTATACTATGCCGAGTGAAGGGCAGGCCGGTCCGCGCGATTTTGCCTCCGGCGACCATCTTGCCGCGCATATGCACGAGGTGCCCGTGCATATCATCCCTTGTATTGAAGGTCGTGTAGAAGCAGGAACCCCTTTTATGCAGGCCACGGTGTATGGCTCTGTCTTGCCTGCGGCATGGTCGCTCATGTTGGCCCTTCGTGCCCGGGGGTTAGGGGCGGCGTGGACAACGTTACATTTAATGTATGAGGCAGAAGTTGCCGCACTCCTCGGGATTCCTGAGGGCATGACGCAGGGGGCCTTGTTACCGGTGGCCTACTTCACCGGTGACGACTTTCAGCCCGCCAAGCGGATTCCTGGCCGCGAGCGAACATATTGGGACGCGTGGGGACAGACACGTTAATAAGAGCGCCATCCAACGACTTTGCCTAACCAGGGCTTGGAGCGGACGGCCCACAGCGTAGGCTTTTTGTCAGTGCCTGAGTTTATCTCCTGTAGGCCGCCGCTGAGCCCCGTTGTTGCTATGACTTCCAATGTCAAGAGTGGTCAGCAGATTTTTTTAGGTTTTCATGATGTTTTTCGTCCTCGGTGCATCGGAAAAGCCGGAGCCAGTAAGATACGACGGTTGATCCTGCTGCTATCCGTGGGTTGATTACCACCTTACTTGCATCCGTCGGGTGCCTGCCTCTCTCTAGGCACGAGTATCCTATACAAGCCGCTTAACGCCGCCGAGGGTTACACCAAACCGGGGCTGCGTCTTTTCCGATACACGTCGGAAACTTTCTAAGTTCGGGGTTGAATCAGTTCTATCTCTTAGATTTACGGTGTGATCGGGACCTGTTTGGCAATGGTCCACATGAATCCGGACAGTTCACGTGCAATGGCCACGGTGACGACGTTGGCGTGTTTCCCTCGTGACACGAGTCGTCGGTATCGTTTACACAGCCTGACCAGGGCCTTCCAACTGATGTCCTGGATCATCTTAGGTTGTTTTTCGAGTCTTAGTTGCAGGTGTCGACTGACTTTGGCGGGATAGCGGTAGGCCCAGGCGCCTTCGACCAGAGCGCGTCGGGCATGGGTATTACCGGCTTTGGTAATGGAACCCTATCGGCGTTGCTCACCGGAGGAATATTCCGAGGGAATCAGACCCAGGAATTTCATCCGTTCTCTTGGATTATCAAAACGGGTGAGATCGCGGATGGCTTCATCTTCCACTTTGGGGACGTAGACGGCGGTGAGATCACCCGAGCGTGCCGGTCTGGCCGGTTGCACGGCGTCTCGACGGTCGGTTTTGACCCAATCACCCGGTTTTTTGGGAATCAGAGAGGGTGCCACCACCCAGCAGTCGTGAGCCTTTTTCATTAAATACCAGTAGAGCCAGTAGCCACAGGGTCCGGCTTCATAGATAAAGATCAGATGTTTGGCCTTCGATTGCATCTTGCGGATGAGTTGATCGATGTCACACTGACGTGTGCCAATGGTTCCAAGGTAAATGACCTCGGCGCCGTGATC
>JAPULM010000036.1 GCA_027294925.1 bacterium | reverse complement strand
TTGTGGTAGCAGCTCTCAACACAGCGTCGGAATCTGGGAGTGCTCTTGTCATCGCTCCCATCGTAAATTTGGTTGTCAATGTTGGGAAGCGATGGTGGGGGGGAGGGCTTGCGCTGAAAGGGCAGGTCGTCGCCGCCGGGGTCGTACGGCTTTTTCTGCTAGATCGAGCAGACAGGCGTTGCAGAGGAATGGGTCCGCCGTCGCTCCGGCTCGTTCGGAGCCTCGGCGGACGATTCGCGATCCTGTCGGAAATGCGTGTTGAGAGCCATCCCGAGCGCTATTTCGGCTTCGATGTTCGTCGCGCCGTCTCGGCGGAGCACTTCCTGCCAGTCGGCATCGAAAGCGATGGCGGTGTAGGCGAGTTCGCCTTCTTCGCGGTAGACCAGGCGGCGATGGTGCGGCTCGTAGATGTTGCCTGGGTAGCAGGTCAGGCTGCAATAAGCCAAAGAACAGGACTCTCCGTTGCGGATCAGGTCAAGCTTTGGTATGTTGGTCATGGCGATCAGGGGCTTATGGGACTTTGATCGTCGTGGCCTCGTTGGTGTGTCAGCACCGGCGGGGCCGAGTTGTTAGGCGGCTTGGGGTTGGCGTTCGGCGCGGCGGCGATGAACGAGCTTCAGGATGTTGCTTCGGATGAAGCTCGACACGCTCAGGTGTTCGCTCCTGGCTTCTTCCTCGATCAGTGCCTTCTCGTCTTCGCTGACGCGAATGCCGATTTGGGGGTAGGTCTTGTCCGTTGCCATCGCGTTGATTACCTTTGTTTAGCAGTGGTTCGCGGAATAAAGGCAATTTGTTGCACATTACCAAGCAATTAATTGCACTTTAATGTGAAAACAACATGAAGCAAACTACCTTTGTTACCGATTTGGGGAAACGCGCAAGAGAAGCGCGGAAGGCTCGCGGCTGGACTCAGAAGCAAGCTGCGGAAGCTATTGGCTTGAGTTTGAGGAGATATGGGGATATTGAGAGGGGAGAGGCTGTCAATGTAACGAGCGAGACGATAGAGGCAATCACGCGCAATCTGTTGCTTACCGAAAGTCGTACAACAGACATCACCTCAGCGCCTCAGCCCGAGGCAATTAGGACAGACGCCAATCGGAAGACCAAACCCCTGATCGCTGTTCGTCCGGTCATCGGTGGACGGGTCGGTCCTGTTTGGTTCACCGTTCCAGCCTCTGCTATTGATGTTGTCGATACCCTGGAACTCTTTGTCGCCATCGATGACGCTCGCGCACTGGCCGAGCCGAATGCCGACGACGCGGAGGGTGATACCGAATCCATCGAGGAGTCTTCCTGAATCAGCCATACCTACAAGGGGGCAGGATCCCACCGAATCCTCACAGGATCACGGTGGCCAAAAAGGGATCGGGAGGTTTCATTTCTGGATCGGACAGGATCTACGCTGGATCTGCCCGGTCCTTTCAGCACATAATCAAAAGCATGCCCAGCAGTAAAGGGGGCGACAGACGATAGCAAATGCTGCAACTAAGGGTCAAGGTTGTGGATAAATAAAGATTGCACACAGCGTGCAATGGGCGTTGCACGCTGCGTGCAATGGCATTTGCTTAATTTCCGTAGCGCGAATTTTTGATTTTTCTACGTTCCCTAATAGTGCCGGTCGCCTCCGGAAACAAAAGGGGGTCCGACCTGCACATCGCAAGCCGGACCCCCGTGTTATGCCCAGTCAGCGACCAGGAGGCGGATCACCGCCAGGAGGGCCGTTGGGTGGATCGTCGCTGCTACTGCTTGCGGTACCGCTGAAGAACCAGAACAAGAGGCTCAACCAGTCAGACATGGCCACTCTCGATTGGTTAAGAGTATCGTGAATGCGCACACCCCACACACATATCATTCCGCTGTGGGTGTATATTTTTGTTATCAGCCAAGTTGTCATAGTTCTTAAGTCGCCACCCGCCCGAGCCCAGACTAGCGGCGATCCCTACGCCGCCTGTATATCGCAAATGAACAGAGTCGCCGGGCTCTGGCAGTATGTAAACACCGCCTACGCCGAGCATGAACCCATCGAGCCCGACAGCCTGCGGTTGGTCGCTAGAGCTGCAAAGGCGTCGCGCCAGTGCTTTGCGGGGGCATACCCGGACCGGCGGATCTGGCTCTTGCACCGCGAGTCGTGGAGCCTCGACGAGCTGGGCCGCTACCGGGAGGCCGGCGACCTGGTCGAGCTATTTTTTCGCGATCTCGCGGGCGAGGCGTCGTCCTTCTACCTGGCCCGCTTCAGCCTGCGCCGCGTACGGTATCGGTCGTTTACTGGCGACATTGAGGCGACGCTGGAGGCGCTCGGTGAGGCTCAGGCCGTGATCGATGTCTTGACGCCCTCTGAGCAGTTAAATGCCCGGTTGACGGCGGCCTCACTGCTGCTCGACGGCGGGCAGCACAGCGTGGCCGCAGACAGTATCGGGCGCGTCCTTGCGCGCATCCAGCGACTGATTGCCAGCGGAACCGGCGACCTGGCCTTTGCCGAGGTGCGCGCACGCTACCTTCAGGCCGGGGCAGACAGGATGCGATTTGCTGATTCGCCCTCTGGGCCGGATCAGTGGCACCCGGTTGCGGATGTCCTGGAAGAAGTGGCTGCGGCCTATCTCGACTTGTCCATGCCGCGCCGCGCAAGCGCCGCCCTGGCCGATCTCGGAGACGTGTATTACTCGGCGGGTGACCAGGCCCTTTCCGAAGCACGCCTGGAGGATGCGTTCCAGGCAGCCGCGAGCGATGCAAGGTCGCTCGTCTATGTGCACCTTCAGCGGGGACGTGTTCGCGTGCAAGCAGGCCAATACCAGCTCGCTGAGGCGGACTTTCGTCGTGGGCTTGCCCTGACCGACTCCAGCGGCATCCACAAGCATACGTTTGACCTGCTCTTCGAACAGGCTCGCCTCGACGAGCAGCGCCGCCGCCTCAGCCGCGCTCGGCGGCAGTATCAGGCCATTACGGAGCGAGAGATTCCCTTCGCCGAGGGAGCCGTACGAGCGGTTTCCATCAAAGCTAACGTCAACCCGCACATCCGAAGGGTTGAGCACGCCCTGCTCGTGCGTGAGCGAACGCTGCTGCGCATCGCCGTTGTGCTGGCGCTGCTACTTGCCGCCTTCGCCGTGGCCGCCGCCCTCAGCCAGCGAGGGCGCTCTTCTGAATCTGACCTGGCCACCCGGCTTGTGGGTAAGGTTTCGCTTTTATACATGGAAGAGATTTTAACCAATACGAAAACAGTCGCCAGCGTGATCAGAAAGACAGATCGTCACCTTGCCCGCCGCCTCTCACGCGGGCGGTTGCGCGGAAAAATGGAACTCTATCAGTGCCTCGCTCTTCTGATAAATAGCGTTGAGATCACCGATCTCAATGGCCATTCGGCGCGAATGCGACTCTACCGGCTGTTCAAAAGCAGAGGCTGGGACTGGCCCGACGGAGACGACCCCATTGAAGCCTGGTGCGCCCACTTCGAGGAGCACCCGCTCGGGTGATTGTTTTACTCCGTGACGTCCCCTACTATCTCGACCCAGACCACAAAATCAAGGTGCCTGCCCACGAACTACAAAACGACGACCGGCCCTTTCACGCCATCCGCATCGGCCCCATCACGCTGATCGCCAAGGTCTACTGGCGCATCGTCCACTATTGAGCACGCTATCACCCATACGCTACCAGGGGTAATGCACGCGCCGTGAAAGCCGGAGCGTAAACTCGCCGTTCCTGGCATGAGGTATCAGCGAGCTTCTTTCATGTTTTGACTATC
>JAPULM010000359.1 GCA_027294925.1 bacterium | reverse complement strand
AGGGACTCAAGGTCGTCGCTAAGCTTACCAAACGCATCGAGCAAAGCCAGCTGATGATTTCGGCGCAACAAGGTTTGATGTTGATGTTGTCCCAAAATATCTACCAAATGCTGCCCAATCTCTTGCAACATGGTTAGCGTGGCAAGATTGCCATTAACGTAGCAACGGCTTCCGCTTTTGGTCATGACACGCTTGAGTAATAGAGACGATTCCTCTTGAACAATACCCATTTTGTCAAGGGTCTTGCAGACATGAGGGTACGCAGAGGTCTCAAACAAGGCTTCAATGAGGGTGGTTTTACCATCATCTCGAAGCATATCTGACTGCGCTCGCTGCCCAAGCACGAGACTCAAGGCACCCACAATCATTGACTTACCAGCGCCGGTTTCACCCGTCAGCACATTCATACCTGGGCCGAATTCAAGCACAATCCGGTCGATGAGCGCGAAATTTTCAATGTGTAATTGCACTAACATGCGGTTTCAACTCGATGGCGAACGGTATCGCCCCATTTCAGTTTGGTGCGTAGAATTTGGAAGTAGTGGTCTTTTTCTTCGGTACGAATGAGTTTAATGGGCTTTTTCGCACGCCGAATTTCAATCACATCCCCATAGCGCAGCGTCATACCGACCTGACCATCTAGCGTCACTAAAACATCTTCGTCCGGGGTCTGGAGAATGACCTCAATTTTTGAAGAGTCAGGCAAAACTAGGGGCCGCTGCGCCAAGGTATAAGGACAAATCGGTGTAAGAATAAGGGCATGAATATTCGGATAGAGAATAGGGCCACCAGCCGCCATCGCGTATGCAGTGGAGCCAGTTGGCGTTGCCACAATGAGGCCGTCGGCTCGATACGTGGTCAGGTAAAGATCATCCACATAGGTTTCGAGACTGATAATTCGCGCTAGAGCGCCTTTGTTGATCACGACATCGTTGAGCACGGTGGGTTGTGGCATACGCTGGCCTTGGCGATAGATGCACGTTTCCAAACGAATGCGCTGCTGCGTTGTGTAATTACCGGCGAGCACACACTCAAGCTGGGCACGAAGTTCAGTCGTGCTGGTCTCAGTGAGGAAGCCAACCCCGCCTATATTCACACCTAAAATAGGAATATCACGATCTTCAAGCAGCCGGACGACGCTAAGCAACGTACCATCGCCGCCTAAGACAACAATACATTCAGCTAAATCAGCAATAGCTGTCCGCTCGAGACTCGATGTTTCTCCAATCGCAGCAGCAGTATCGGTATCTAGCAAAACATCAATTTGACGCTTGTTTAGCCAGGTAACTGTATCATGCAGCAGCTCAGGTAAACCAGGCGCATGGGGTTTAGCTATCAGGCCAACACGTTTCACAAGACCCGTCCTTCATGCAAGGATCTATCAAATAACATGCGGACAATGAACAGCACCTTGTGTTTCAACGAAGCAAAGAGCGACCATCTTTTAGCATGGTAGCATAGAGCAGTAACCGGCAACAAGTGATTTATCCGATGCCATATGCACTGATTCGGCATCCTTTCGATTAGCCGTTCAAGCACCAAATTGACTTCCGATACATAGCCCGACATCAGCGACAAATTCTGCCGCCCCGACCTTTTGCTTGCCAGCCGGTCGCACGCGCTGTATCTCAATCCGGCCACCTTGTGCCGCCACAGTAAAACGGTCGTCCTCAATTGCAGTAACCACGCCTGGTGTATCGGGGCCAGCAGCGGTGATCTTGAAGCCATCATAAATCTGTATAACTTGACCTTGATAGGTGCTCCACGCGCCTGGCTGAGGATCAGCACCACGGATTAAATTCCATACCTCGTTAACAGGTTTATTCCAATCAATCTCAACATCCTCTCGCTTGCACCAACTCTCATATGTGAATTGTGCCTCATTTTGAGGTATTTTGGGCGCCGATCCGTTTCGGACAAGATCAACGGCTTCAAGCAACGCCTCCACACCGACGGGAAAGAGCTGATTAAAATATAAACTTCCTAAGGTGTCCGTGTCCTGAATCTCAACCTCCTTCTGTAATAAGATAGGCCCGGTATCCAATCCATTATCCGGCCAAAAAATGGTAAGACCGGTTTTGCTTTCTCCCCAAATAATAGGCCAGTTAATCGAGCTAGGCCCTCGATGCCGCGGCAGCAACGAGGGATGATACTGAATCGTTCCATGGGTGGGAAGGTTAAGCACGTCTTCGGGGACAAACAATGTGACATAGGCCATCACACATAAATCGGCTTTGAGCGCCGCGAATTCCTCCGCGACCTCCTGTTTACGAAAAGACCGCGGCTGATAGATCGACAACTGATGCGCAAGCGCCGCCTCTTTCAGTGGATCAAGACGTTGCCCTTCTTTTTCCGGCGCACCGTATACCGCAATCACGTCCTCATCCCGCTCCAAGAGCGCCTCCAGCACACGCTGACCAAAGGCTTGTTGCCCGTGAACGACAATACGCATGTGGTGTTCTCCTTAATTCTTAAGTGCAACATGTTCCCGTAGAACTCAACCTGTTTTTTCCGCTGCTTCAAGTGTCTGTACCAGCAACGTCGCGATCGTCATCGGACCGACTCCTCCGGGTACCGGTGTATAGGCAGAACACTTTTCGACCACTGCCGAAAGTTCAACATCTCCGATACCACCGGGGTGATAGCCTGCATCAATAATCACAGCACCTTGCTTAACCCAGTCGCCTTTAATAAACTCAGGCTGCCCAACGGCGCCGACGACAATATCAGCCTGACGCACCAGTTCTGGCAAATGCTTCGTCCTTGAATGGCATACGGTCACGGTGGCGTTCGAATTCAGTAGCATCATGGCCATCGGCTTACCTAAAATAGGGCTTCTACCCACCACAACGGCATGTTTCCCCTCGATTGAGATATCATATGCAGCTAACAGGCGCATGATACCAGCCGGGGTAGCCGAACCGTAGGCATTCTCACCCATCGCCATGTTGCCAAACCCGTGGCAGGTGACCCCATCAACATCCTTTTCAAGTGTAATCGCGTCAAAACAGCGGCGTTCGTCAATTTGCGCCGGGACAGGATGTTGTAAAAGAATGCCATGTATATCGCTATCGTGGTTCAACCGATTAATCTGGTCCAGTAATGCTTCGGTCGTTGTCTCCTCCGGCAGCGCTACTTTTAAAGAGGCCATACCTATTCGTGTACAAGCATTTCCTTTCATCCTAACATACGTTGCCGAAGCAGGATCATGCCCGACCAAAACAGTGGCTAAGGTGGGGACGCGTTCGCCGCGTTGTTCTTTCCACCCCTGAACACGCGATGTTAACTCCCCTTCAATTAGCTTTGCCAACGCCCTTCCGTCTAAAATTTTGCCTGCCATGTAAACTCCCGACGCAGGAGGAAAACGCTACCAAGAATCGTTAAACTTAGGCGCTCGTTACGAGGAAATCGGTTGGTCGCCTTGACTGAGGTGAGTACATAATTCCGGAACAGATACAGCAGATAATGGCGAGACACCCACACGCAGGTGAACAAGAAATTCACGATTACCCTTCGGGCCCAAAAGTGGCGAGACAATTCCTTGCAGCACGCTGAAACCGCATGATTGTGCAACCGTCAGCACGTCATGCAAAGCTTGGTAATGCAGCATGGCGTCACGTACCACCCCGCCTTTACCGACCTGATCTTTACCCACTTCAAACTGAGGCTTAATTAACACGATAGCATCAGCCGGCGAGGTCAGCAACTCGATCAAGACCGGAAGCAGAAGCCGTAGCGAGATAAACGAAGCATCGACCGTCAATAGCGCAATACGCTCTGGAATTTCACTGGGTTTAAGATATCGAGCATTCGTACGTTCGTACACCACAACGCGAGAATCGGTGCGCAACTGCCAATGCAATTGGCCGTAGCCGACATCAACCGCATACACTCGTGCAGCACCATATTGCAAAAGACAATCGGTAAACCCACCTGTCGAGGCCCCAACATCCATCGCAATGCATTGCGTCACCTCAATGGGGAACGCCTCCAAAGCAGCCGCAAGCTTGCCACCGCCACGGCTCACATAGCGCTTGTTAGACCCCAAGCGGGTCAACTTTGCATGGGGAGGAAACTGAGTGCCCGCCCGTGTAATGCGCTGCCCATCAACAGCGATTTTACCGGCTAGTACCAGAGCGCGGGCTTGTGCCCGGCTCGGCGCTAACCCCTGCCGGCAAACAAGGATATCGAGACGTGTACGTTCAGCCATGCGTCAACGACGTGACCACTTTTAGCTCTTCGCAATATTCGACCAGCAAAGTAGCTCTCCATAAACATGAAGTCACATGGTACAACCTGCCTTTACATCTGACGGACAACAACGTATTCAGCAATCTGCCTGAGGCAATTGGCTGGCGGGCCAAAATCATCAAGCGCCTCAACCCCCCTGCGCATCAACTCGACTGCACGCTGACGAGAAGCGTCAACGCCTAATAGGGCGGGATAGGTAACTTTATCTTGCTGCTCATCGCGACCGACATCCTTGCCAAGGACGCTTGCGTCGCCCACCACATCGAGGATGTCATCAGTAACCTGAAAAGCCCAACCGACGTTTTGTCCATACTGTTCTAAAGCCAACACTTGTTCAGGGCTGCCGCCTCCCAACAAGCCACCGATGGTTACAGCCGCCTCAATCAGTGCACCCGTCTTATGACGATGGATATACTCCAATACCGGCAAGTCAACCTCCTGTCCTTCCGACAGGATGTCAACAACCTGCCCGCCGATCATGCCAAAGCTACCTGCCGCTTGTGCCAAACGACGCTGCACTTGCAGCAACAGCTCCGGGACAACCTGATCAACCAGCGGCGGCATACTCAGCACCTCAAACGCGTAGGTCAACAAAGCATCCCCGGCGAGGATGGCGATGGCCTCGCCAAAGGCTTTATGACTAGTAGGTTTGCCTCGTCGATAATCGTCATCGTCCATCGCCGGGAGGTCATCATGAATCATCGAATACGTATGGATGTATTCCAAGGCGCATGCGGCGGGCAAAGTAATCGCATGGTCACCGCCAACTGATTCCGCAGCAGCCATCATAAGAATTGGTCGCAACCGTTTACCTCCAGCAAAGACGCTATAGCGCATCGCATCCATCAGTTCAGGAGGATAGCTGTCAGACCTAGGCAGCAGCTTGTCAAGACTTTCCTCGACAAGCTGCCGCTGTTGACGCAAATACGCCTCAAGGGACTCCATCTATACAAGACTTCTTCAGCGAGTTGATGTTGTGTTTTCACTATTACCGCCGGAGGCATCTTCCGGCAGTATAAAGGGTTCTGCCTCCAATACACCATCTGCCTTACTGAGCAAAACGTCGATACGTTTTTCAGCTGCTTGGAGCTGTTGATTGCAATGGCGTGATAGATGCACGCCTTCTTCAAAAAATTGTAATGACTTATCGAGGTCCAGATCTTCCGTCTCCAGCGCTTCGACAATTTCTTCAAGGCGTTTTAGGGCATGTTCAAATGTCAGGTCAGCCATGCTCTGGCTCCCTCCTGTGTATGTCTTCAACCGCGCAGATCAACTGCCCGTCACTTAGATGTACCTCTACACGCTGGCCCAAGCGTACCGGGACAACGCTCGTCATAAGATGCTTTGTTACTGAATCACGACAAATACTATACCCACGACCCAAAACGGCCAACGGGCTCAAGGCATGCAGTCGACTACTCAAACCACCAAGGGTTTCACTACGCAGGGTAAAACGCGAATGCATGGCGGTTTCCATACGATGTTGTAGTGTATTGACCTGCGCATGTAGTTGCTGCCACCGTATACGAGGGTTGAGTCTTACCAACGTCTGCGCTGCATTATGTAGATATCTAATACGTTCTTGAAAGCGGTTACCCCAGCCTTTTTCCAACTGCATGACCAAATCGTCCGCTTGTTGTTGCAACGTTTCGACCAACCGCTGCGGATCTCTTAGAGAACGAGATGATGTTAAATGCTCCAGAACCATGCCAGATCGTTGCAACATATGCTGTACGACAGCATGCATACGGGCCACCAACGCAGTAAGTTGATGACGAAGCTCTTCCTCACTCTTGGCAACCAGCTCAGCAGCGGCAGACGGGGTCGGCGCTCGTAGATCAGCGGCAAAATCCGCAATAGTATGATCAATTTCATGGCCCACGGCAGAAATCACCGGAATGTCCGAGTTGACGATCGCTCGAGCCACCGGCTCCTCATTAAATGCCCATAAATCTTCAAGCGATCCACCACCACGGCCGACAATCAAGACATCGAGTGGGGGACGAAAGGCGTTTAACGCTGCAATGGCGTGTGCGATCTCCACAGCCGCGCCCTTACCTTGCACGTGCACCGGATAAAGATAGAGGTGTACATTCGCCCGCCGCCGATGGATCACTTGAATGATATCCCGGATGGCGGCACCAGTGGATGATGTTACAATACCGATGCGCTGTGGGACCAATGGGATGGGGCGCTTGCGGCTCTCGTCAAACAATCCTTCATCAAAAAGACGTTCTTTGAGCTGCTCGTAGGCAAATTGCAGAGACCCGACCCCTTTAGGCTCAATCACATTAACGACGAGTTGGTAATCACCGCGGAGTTCGTAAACGGTAATTCGGCCACGGGCAACAACTTGCATACCAGCTTCCGGCGTGAACGGCAATTGGCGTAGAGCTGAACGAAACATCACGCCACGCAATTGACTTCGAGCGTCTTTTAAGGTGAAATAGGCATGACCGCTCTGCACGATACGGAAATTGGAGAGTTCGCCTTCGATCCATACGGATGCAAACGCTCCTTCTAGGAAATCTTTGATTTCCTGAGTAACCTGGGTCACCGAAAGGATTTGGGTTGCGTCGTCGTCAAAAGTAGGCAGCGCCACCAGAGACCTCCGCATGTATTTCGGCAGAATCGGCAGAATTGACAGCTATCCGCTATGCCAGAGTTCAATCGTAGATTTGGGTAGGTACGATAAGGTCGTTTCAACGGTCATTAGAAAATTTCTCACACCAAGCCCTAAAGACAAATGCAGCATGATGGTAGCTTGGGTAGAGTGAGGTGTCAAGCGTTCGTAACGTCTCGACCTTATCGCATATTGACTGTGGACATCTGTATGCGGTATGTTTAGAAGCCGCGAGGCAAACTTTACTCAAAATACGCTATCACGCCATAGACGGAGAGTCATCATGGTGGACACCCTTGCGACAACGAAGAAGCAGAAAAACGGACCGTTAGCGGGGATTAAAGTCGACGATCAAATCTTCCTCACACGGGCTGATGAGCTAACCAAATGGGCACGCAGCTATCGTGTGGCGCGACTGATGAAACGTCTCGGAATCACCAAATTGTTTAGCTGGGCTCGCCTTTCGTCATTATGGCCGATGACGTTTGGCTTAGCATGCTGCGCCATCGAAATGATGGCAACTGGGGCAGCGAGATATGACCTGGATCGCTTTGGTGCAGGCGCCTTCCGGGCATCCCCACGACAGGCCGACGTGATGATTGTAGCCGGTACGGTAACGCTCAAGATGGCAAGCCGTATCCAACGCCTGTATGCCCAAATGCCCGAGCCAAAATTTGTCATTTCCATGGGATGCTGCGCTACCTCGGGTGGCCCGTACTGGGAACATGGCTATCATGTTCTCAAGGGGGTTGATAAAGTAGTGCCTGTAGACGTTTATATTCCCGGCTGTCCACCGCGTCCTGAGGCCTTACTTGAAGCCTTCTTAAAGCTACAAGACAAAATCCGCACGGGTGCATTTCATGCCCTCCCCAAAATACCCGAACAGTTGGTTCGGCCAGCTCCGCAACTCGCCGCCAAGGCAGCTCCCAAGAAAGCTGCAGGCAAAAAAGCAGCGCCGAAAAAAGCAGCTACCGCCCCGGCCCCAACGGAAGCAGCGGCAGAAGTAGAAGTGCCCGAGGTGCCGGCCGAGCTGATGAACAAGCCGTTCAAAGAGCTAAGTAAAGAAGAACGTATCCTGGTGTCACGGGCTCGCTCACGCGCCATGCGTGCGAAAGCTGGGGTGCCGGTAGCAGGCAAAGTCGATAGTAGCCCCGCCGTGGCCTCCCAGCAACCTGCGGCTGACACCTCTGAGGCCGAAACACCAGTGGCATCGGTAACAAGTGAAACGGTAGCCGACCCAATGGCTGAAGTACCCGCTGAGCTGCTGAATAAGCCGTTCAAGGAACTTTCTAAAGAGGAACGCATTATCGTTGCACAGGCTCGCTCACGCGCCATGCGCATTAAAG
>JAPULM010000358.1 GCA_027294925.1 bacterium | reverse complement strand
GCATGCTGATAATCTGCCAAGCCGAGATCGTAAATACGTCCCTGCAAATGTTTGAGGTTGTGAAAATGAAAAAAAATGAGCGGCTGATCATCTACCGAGATTTCATCATCTCTCCATCGAATTTCGTAGTTTTCTAAATTCCAAGGAGCTAAGTTTGCTCCTTTGTGCTGCAGTACAGCTACTTGTTGAAATTTTTTTGGCCAGCAATTCAGATATTTTTGGTCCGCGAAGCGATCCGCCTCTACTTGATCGTAACACCACTCTATACAGCGCTGACGCCACCACTGAAGACAAGCCATGGCGTTCTCGCCACGCCGGAACATTACCCACCCGACATTGTAAATACCATACTGGTGCCAATGCCTTAGCTTTGGTGCAAATCTGTGCTCGATGATGCCAATCGAGTTGCCGTCGAATTCAGCATAAAGCTCATGAGGATCGCTAAAAAAATAGAGGTCAGCATCCAAATATGTAACCACATCTGCCTCTCCACAGTCTTTGAACACGTAAATAGGCAAAGATGGCGTACAAGTAAAATAATATTCGATGCGAGAGCGGTTCTGTTTCGCGGCTAGCAACTCGTTGTCCGCTTTCTCAAATTCCTCTAACCGGATCACATTGATTTCAGGCAACGCCAATCTTGAAAGTATCTCGTAGCAATTCTCATCCATGCACAACACCCACAATCGGAATGATGCGCAGTGCTGGCACAGAGACCGATACAAGGCCAAGCCCCGGGCGAGATAATGCTGATCAAAATACGTACAAAAATAGTACATTCGAGTCTAGTTACGCCTTAGTTATCCACTGATTAACCTTCGTCGCCACGTACCGAGCGGTTTCGTCGGCCATATGCGGGTGCATTGGAAGGCTTACTATTTCCCGGCATGCCGCTTCGGTGTAGGACAAACCGCCGTATCCCTGTGCTATACACCTTTCGTATGCCGGTTGTAGATGGGCAGGTTGCGGATAATGAACCGCAGTGGTAACGCCGTTTGCATCGAGAAACCGACGCAAACTATCACGGTCGATACTACGTACAACGTACTGATGATAGACGTGCTTTATGTTCTTATTACCGACTATGGGCAAATTGAGCTTTCCGTCCGCTAGATGCTCGTGATAAATCTTCGCGAGATCCCTGCGGCGGGTGTTATCCTCATCAAGATAACGCAACTTAATCCTTAAAACCGCCGCTTGCAATTCATCAAGGCGAGAATTGATGCCTTTGATAGAACTAACGTAACGTTCTTGAAATCCGTATTCACGCAGTGCCTTCAACTTGGAGAAAAGCTCGCTGGAGTTGGTTACGACCGCACCGCCATCGCCCAGTGCGCCTAAGTTCTTCGTCGGATAAAAACTAAAGGCGGCCAGATCTCCATAGGTTCCCACCTTGCGGCCTGTGATTGCAGCTCCGTGGGCTTGTGCGCAATCCTCAATTAAATACACGCCATATTGAGCAGTAATCTGCTCGATCGCCGACACGTCGACCGGACACCCATATAGATGGACGGCAATCACGGCGCGAATTGCCGGGAGTGAATCTGATAATCCGCGCATCTTCCGAATCGTATCTTCCAGTCGCTGTGGGTCCATCGTGTAGGTCGCGGGGTCGATGTCCACCAGTACGGGTGTAGCACCGCAGCGTTCGATGGCGACCACAGTTGCGACTGCAGTGTGGGATACGGTTACCACGCTGTCCCCAGGCCCGATGCTCAGGGCCCGCAGGGCCAATTCCAATGCGTCCGTGCCACTAGCGACCCCCACAGCGTGGTTGGCTCCAACATAGGCTGCAAACTCCTTCTCAAACGCGGTCACCTCCGTGCCTAATATGTACCGTCCACTATCGAGAATCCTATGAATCGCTTCATTTATCTCCGTCTTATGGGCTAGATAGCCCGCCTTGGGATCAGTCTGTGGGATCATCCCGTCCATGTTTTCACACGTAGTGTTCCAAATGTTCCCGGTAAAAAGCCAACGTTCGCGACAAGCCTTCCCGTAAAGACACCTGAGGCTGCCACCCCAATTCCTCACGGATTAACGAAAAGTCGGAATAATAATCCCCTATATCAATACGTTTGCGGTCTTCCGGGAACGATCGGGTGTTGTACTCGCCACCCGCATTAACCTGTACTAGCAAGTCCGCGAGTTCTTTCAAACTTAATATCTCCTCTCCACCCAGGTTATAAATCCTGCCATTGGCCTCCTTCGGGCCAGCCGCCAAAAGCATCGCGCTGACCACATCATCGATGTATGTGAAATCCCGTAGCTGATGTCCCTCCCAAACTTCAAATGGCTTACCTTCCACCAATAGACGCAACCACACTCCGAGAAACGTCTGGCGGGCATCCTTCACCCGCATACTCGGTCCATAGGTGTTTGTAAGGCGCAGGGCGCAGGCACGGATACCATAGACGTTGTTGTAGAGAATGTGGTACCACTCCCCGGCCATCTTGTTGATTCCATTCACGTCCACTGGGCGCAGCAAATGCTTCTCATCCACGGGAAGGTAGTCTGGCTTGCCGTAAAGCTGGCGAGTGCTTGCGAAAACGATCTTGATGTCCGGGTTGTATTGCCGGCAGGCCTCGAGGATGGAAACCTGCGCGCGGCAGTTAATCTCCAAGTCGGCATAGGGGTCTTGCATCGAATCTAGGTGGCTGGTCTGCCCGGCCAGGTTGAAAAGCAAATCCTGCCCCTGGACCAAATAGCGCATGCTATGCTGGTCCCGTACATCGGAGATATTGACCCGCACCTGGTCTTTGATGCCAGTGATGTTGAACAGGTTCCCACCGTATTCGGGAACGAGACTGTCTACAAGGGTTACGCTCGCTCCTAAATCTACCAGACGGTTGGCCAAGTTGGCGCCGATGAAACCCAGGCCACCGGTGATCAGGATCCGTTTGTCCCCAAAATGGCTGAACTCATCCATGATTTTTTTCGCATAGGTAAGTCAATGTCCACGTCCCCTCCCCAACAACAGCGCTCACATCATAGGGAATGCTCTCAAATATCGCTCGAATGACCAATCCTTGCGCGGCAAAGATCGATTCCAACTCGGCCTGGTTGAAGATTACCTCGATCACCAGCTCGCCGTAGGCTTGTTTGCGAAGTAAAGTAGTCGTCCGCTCTGCCATCACGGGCACGGTATGGAAAACGCACCATTGATGAGTAACACGTACGCTTTCGGCGATTGCTTGCCGATAGGCTGCGATATGCATGAGCGATGTGCCAGAGAATAGTACGTCACAACTGGCTGTCTTCAACGGTAGGTGGCAGGCATCCCCTGTCACAAAAGGAACGTCCGGATACATACGGCGGGCCAAGGCCGTCATGCTAGCGGCATAATCCAAGCCCACATAGCGCACAGGCCGGCCTAATAGCAAGGGAAGTAGTTCACTGTAGTAGCCACTGCCGCAGCCAACTTCTATAACTAACGGATCAGACAGGCCTGTGGATGCGAGCGCTCGAGCCGCCACGACGAAATCAATGCGAGGTTGCCCTTTCCTGGCGGCCCGCAACAAAGACATGAAGGCCTGGTGCTGGCGTTCTGCCACCGACCTGGCTTGCCATCCGTCGAGTCCAAGTGCTTCTGCCTTTCCCAAAAGGGTGTAGTCAGTGGAAATCGCTGGGGTCGTCGCCGCCGATGGATTGCTGTTCTGTCGCGAACGCCGCCTGATGTGAGTCATCAGTCGTCGGGCAAATCGCATTCCGTTCATCTGACGCTAAGTTTCCACCGGCTTGATGGCTTCCATAAACAAGGAGTCTGGTTTGTTTATAATACCGTCTGGCAGCGTATCTAGATTAAAACTGGGCCAATGTGGGATCCGGCTTTGCGTGGCCGCCTGTTCAATGGGGTCTTGAAATCCCGCCGCCAACATCAACTGAGCCAAGGAATAACGATCATACATCCATTGATGCACCTCACCAGTTAGACGGAAACGCCCAATTCGTAAGGCGCGCAGGCCATCCCGGCCCAGCCAAAGCGCCAGGAGCCGATTGCGCACTCTATCCAGTAGAGCAAACAAACGCTGGCGCTGTCGTTTCACATGGACGTGGAACCGTCGTGGGGAGTCCAGCTGGGCAAGGCGAGCAGCTGGCTGGCGTCTGAGGGCACGGACAAGGCTGCGCCCCTCCTCACCAATTCGGGCGTAAACAAATGCTTCGTTAGGTAAGGGGTCGTGGCGCAGATACGTGAGCATTTCTCCTCCGCTCTCTTCGCGTACGGTTTGGTCATACATTTCCAGTATGATCCATTCATAATCATGGGCGCTAGCAACATCGCCCTTCAAAGCAGCTTCTAGCTTCTCCAGGTACACGCGGCAGATCCTTTCCAGGTCTGGCACAGCCACACGCAAAACTCCACCAGGTCTTAGCACCCGGTAACATTCTTCCATAAACGGCAATGCATCGGCGCGTCGCATGTGTTCCAAAATATGGGAGTGATAAACCACGTCACAACTGGTATCGGGCAAGGGGATGCCCCGACTGAGATCATGGGCAATAGCCCCGGGAGTGCTCGGGGCTATATCTATATTGATCCAGTCAGGGTGGTAGCGGTTACCGCAGCCAAGATTAAGATATTGCAAGGCCAAGATTAAGATATTACAAGGCTCTTAAGACTCCGCCTATTTGGCTGTGCGCGAACCCGCATCGCGAACAGGACGTCGTTTTCCTTGCCTCTGCAGCAGGGGTGCTACAATTTCGATAAATTCTTGCATCCGAAAGTAATACGTATGCTCACTTAGCGTGCGGCGTTGTCCGGCGCTGGCAATGGCCTTGCGTTCCTCCTCATGTGCCAGGTAGTACGTGATGAGTTCGATGCATTCCTCAGCTGAGCGGTAGCCGATTATTTCTTTGCCTGGCTCAAACAGGGTGCGTAAATTGTCCTTGTAATCTGTAATCAGAAGCGTACCAACGCCGGTAGCTTCGTACAGGCGCATGTTGTTTGCGTAATTTCCCGCCGCGCCAATATGATAGTTTAGCGTAATATCTGCGTTGTAGAGAACGTTGTACATGTCGAGCGCCCAGGCTTCACCACGATGTACAGCACGCAGCGGCGATCTTAGACCAAGTACATCAAGCCCGTATCCCCACAGAGCAAGGGGGTGGCGTGCTGCGATGGCCTCCAAGAAACGGATGCGCTCTCTGTGAGAAACGGATAGACCACCGACAAATACTACTTGATAATGAGTTTCTCTCTTTTGCGATCGCTTTAATATGCGTGGCTCAAATCCCAAGTTGAAATAT
>JAPULM010000357.1 GCA_027294925.1 bacterium | reverse complement strand
CCATGGCGGCCATTTGTTTGACCATGGGCTGCGGATAGGCGTCAGCATGTTCATAATCGCTAGCGTTTGGAATGACCTCCTGCGCTACAAAGCGGCGCAAAGTGGCTTGCAATTGCTGCTGGGATTCGTTAAGGGTAAAGTCCATTCTGGTCTCCCATGGCGTAACGTAATCGCGACGGAGCGCTACGCAACGAATGATGGAGGTTGCATCGATGCATCGAATTTGTGGCGTTCTTTATCCGAAGTTTATACCACAGCCTTCGTTTATGATGAAGTGGCTAGTGCTGCGTAGCATCATTATCTTGCCAGTTTGGCATGCTGAGACACACCGTTTTTAAATGTAATATGACGTTTAGAACCACTCAGAAACTTCTTCTGCCCGGTTGTACTCGAAACATAGAGGGCAGGGGATTCATTTGTTAAGATACTTTCTGGTTGTCGATACAAGGGTGGACAGACTATAATTTTGACACGATACAGGCTGCCTATCTTGTCGATTACACCTGTTGGTGTATCGTTCTATCCGAGTTTGCCTGTCGCTATGACGATTTCCTGTTCTACCTTCGCACAGGGCAAATCGACGCCTGCTAACCGAGACAACATGACGACGAAACATACACCAGCTATTATATCGAATCAGGAGGCGATGTCCGTTGGACATAACGCGACGTCTCATCCCAAAGGATCGGCGCCATGCCTGCACAAATAGTATCGCCTTCGCGCTTCTTCTACGGCTGGATTGTCCTAGGTGCTTGCTTTCTTACCACCATGATGGCCTCCGGCACCATGATGGCGTTCGGTGTTTTCATTAACCCACTGGTTGATACAATGGGATGGTCGTATAGTGCTGTGTCGTTCAGCTATGCGCTTTCGGCTCTGGTTAGCGGCTTGGGCGTGTTGGCGGTCGGCTCTTTTATGCATGCCTACAGCCTCAGATTGATTTTTTTGGTTGGTGCATTGGTACATGGCTTGGGTCTCTATATGACGAGCACGGTGAATGACATCGGAGGCTTTTATCTGTGGTACGGCGTGGTTGCCGCCTTGGGACGGAGCACGTTCTTCATCTCGACCACAACGCTGATCACACGCTGGTTCGAACATCGGCGTGGTATGGTAATGGGCCTCACCATGGCTGGTAATGGGGTTGGGCCGTTTGTGTTTTCACCCGTTGTAACCTGGTTGATTTTTCGCTGGGATTGGCAGACGGCTTTCGTAGCGATTAGCTTGACGATGACCTCTGTCCTTGCAGTAGCTTATCTTCTGATGCGTAATTATCCGCATGATTTGGGTCTGAAGCCCTACGGCGCCAAAACAACGCCCGCACCTCGTGTTGCAGTGCAGCCCGCCTCTCCCCGCCCTGCCTCTATTAGTTCATTATGGGGTAATGTTTTGCACCACCAAGGATTCTGGACCCTCTCGCTGATTAACTTTTTCTGCTGTGTGTGTCATTCGATTCCCCTGGTTCATACGGTGGGGTTTGCCCAGAGTGCAGGTTTGTCGGCCTTTGCCTCTTCCTGGGTGCTCGGCATTATGGGCATTTCTTCCGTTGCCGGGCGTATCTTTTGGGGCATGTTCGCCGATCGTCACGACGCTCGCCTCACCTTAATGGTGACCCTATTTATGCAAGGCGCCTTTGTCCTGTGGTTAGTCAACACGCAAGACCCGGTGATTTTCTTCCTATATGCATTGGTGTGGGGATTTGGCTATGGCGGTGTTGGCACGCAGTATGGCGTCGTGGCTCGCGAGTTATATGGTTCCCGCCTGTTCGGTCCAGGTTACTCAGGGCAGAACTGTTTTGCCATGGTAGGGATGGCCGTGGGTGGTTTTCTCGGCGGTTATCTGTTTGACGTTTCACATGGTTATACCGTATCCTGGCTCCTTAGTTTCGGCGCCGGACTGATCTCCACTCTACTTGCGATGGACCTTTTAGGACAGGCTGAGCACGCCAAGGCCGAAAAAGTAGCGCCCCCCGCACCAGCCCGGTCCGTCCAAACCACGCAGGCGTCAGGCGTCTAATCTTGTCAAAGTGGCTAGTGAAGACAGTGAGTGATGCCAGAACAACCTGACCCCAACATACCGCCCTTCGAGCAATTGCTAGAAACGTACTTTGCCAATCACCTGCCGCGCTTGCTGCGTAGGACATGGGTGACGTCTGCCATCAAACAGATCATCATGATCAATGAAATCCGCGCCTTTGTCGAGGCGATAAAATCCCTCGCCGGCTTTGCGGCGGTTGATGCGATTGTTGCACGTACAGGGCTTTCGGTTAGCTACGAGAATACACCGGATATTCCATCTCGGGGTCGCCTCTTGGTGCTTGCCAACCATCCGGTTGGGGCAGCTGATGTTTTTTTAATGCTGCAATGTCTGCATCACGTGCGTCACGACGTGCAGGTCGTCATCAACAAGTTGGGACCACTCATTGTGCCGCAGATCGCGTCCCTCTGTCTCGCCGTCGATCGCTACGCGACATTCAACCAGGACGCACGATGTCGGATCCGCGCTGCCTTAGATCAAGAACAAGCCGTCATTTTATTTCCCGCCGGCGGGATTTCCAAGCTCACCATGCGCGGCGTGCGCGATCACCGCTGGAAGAATGGCGCTGTGCACTTTGTGCGGGATTGTCAAGCCGACGTTCTGCCGATCTATATTGCAGGCCGTAGCAGCCTGCTTTTTTTGTCGCTGCCGCGCAAACTGCGACACTTTTTTGTGGCGCGAGAACTGCTCCATCCGGTATCTCAACATATTACCGTCCGTGTCGGTTCGGTGATCCCCTATCGGCGACTGGCGACTGGTGAGGTTGCGGGGATTGCACAGCAACTGCAAAAGCACGTTTACGATCTTGCTACCATACGGTCAAAGTCCTGCCTAGCGCAATGACCCTGGCCAGTTTGGCAGGATGAGACATGTTGTCTTTAAATGTGGATACAACGTTCAGAACCGATCAGAGACTACTGCCCGCTAGTGCGAGCACAAATCTGCATGGGTTAGTATATATCACCCCAGTTCGTATTGTTTGTTGCACCTCGCGCTTGCAGTAGTTGGACAATAGCCTTGCGTTGCCCATAAGTGATGGCGTGATCAAGCGCAGTCGCCCCAATATATGACTCTGCGTTGATGGCGGCGCCATGACGTAGGAGAAGTTCGACGAGTATGATGTCGCCGCCGATCACCGCAATGTGTAGGGGCGTCCAGCCCTGCACATTTCTGACGTTGACATTGGCATGTTTCAATAAGGTTTGTATGTGTTCAATATCGCCGAGTTCGGTAGCAGCCAGCAAGGCTTGGCCGGCGGCGAATCTTCTCTGCCGCAACCTCAGATACACCCCGATAAGCACAACAAATATTGCCAGCCCCATTACGACGCCAAGTCGCATAAAGCAAAACACCTCCAAGCAATCTTTAGCGGCAAGTGGTTTTTACCATTTTTTTCAATTACCTGGGGCACCTCTTGGAACCCAAGGCGCAATCCCGATAACGACCATGAGACCTAACACGGCACAAATAATCGCAGTGTGCGACGCTCCTATATGTTCTGCGGCAATGCCTGAGAACAGGCTGCCGAAAAACAGAGGGGCAACGGCCAGAGAGCGTAAGCCCATGATCCGACCGCGCATTTCACGACTACCCGTTCCCAACAGCATAATAGAAATGTTGGTCAGGCTCATGCTTTGTGAGATGCCAATAAACACCAGGGCGCCTAAGGCGAGATAATAATTGGAGGTTAGCGCAAAAACGAGAATAAAGCATTGCCACAGCAGGGTGCCAACCAGCATAAGTGACCCTGCACGTCGAACGGTTCCGGTGGCCATCATAAACCAGGAACCCAACAAGGCACCAACACCCACCGCCGCTGCCAAGACGCCCAAGCCCGCAGCACCGACGCTAAACACGTCTCGAGCGAAGATCGGCAAGAGGGTAAAGCTGAGCGGAAAAGAAACCCAGTTAACCAAAGCCGCTAAACCGAGTGCTGTCCATATTCTGGTGTCTTGCCTAACATAGTACATGCCGTCCCGTAGATTTTGCCAGATCGAGACATCTGTATGCCGACGGGTGTGTGGCGGTATACGCAGGGCGATATAACAGAATAGTTGGATGAGGTGCAAACTCAACAGCGTTAAATAGGCCCATTGTACACCAATTGCCGCCCCTTCAAAGGCCAGACTACGGGCGATGACGCCGGGCAGAGAAAAGGGGGCTGACGTCCAGTTTACGCCTAGATCTCGACTGATCAAGACCTTACCCATACTGGTTGTCGCATAGAGATGCTGTGCATCATAGGTAGACCAATTCAGGCGGAGCACCATGTCACTATCAGACCAATCCAGCACGCGTAGCGCCGGACGACAGCATGCGAGCAATAGCCCACCAAGCACCGGCCCGATAATCGACGTCATGTTCATCGCCATATTGATGAGGGAAATACCGTTAGGCAATTCTCGTCCTGTTAAAATATCAGCCTGTAAACTCTGCTGAGCAGGCTGAAAGAAGGCCCACAAAACGCCGCGTATGGTTGTTGCGGCGAATAGATGCCAAATCTCTAGACGCCGCATCACAACAAGCACTACCAGGACGGCAATCACCAGCGTCATGATGCCTAATGTCGCCAGGCTGAGATGGCGCCGGTCCACCCGGTCTGCCATGACACCGGTCAGAGGGCCCAAAAGCGCTCCAAGAAAGCGCACTGCCGCGATCAATCCCACCCATGTGGCAGAATGGGTCATTTCAAGCACGAGCCACCCCAGCATTATGCCGTCCATGCGCTGCACAAAGCTCGAGCAAATAAATGACAACCACAGATAGCGGAAATTGCGGTTGTATAGCGCTGCCAGGAAGGCTAGGCGCGGTATAGGCTGGATCGTGCTGGTGCAAGTCGTCGAAGAAAACCGCATGTTGGCATCACATCTAAATCAATTTGAGCCCGACGTTAGACGTCCTATCGCGGCGCCGTAACGATAGCAGGTTGGCTACGATCCATGATTGCAGGCAATATCAGAACGATAAGCGCTAGGGCGACGATGCCCATAAGCGCAATGATGCGAATGGCAAACACCGGGCTGACGCTATCGGCAATGGCTCCAATCATGAGTGCGCCGAACGGGCCGGAGCCAATCGCCAGACTGACAACGCCAAGCGCTCGTCCCCGCATCTCATCTTTGGCGAACATTAACACAATCGTGGTCTGCATGGTTGCGAAGCCTGCAATGCCAAACCCAAGGACAAGGAAAATTGGCAGTGATACAATGTACCAACGGGACAGAGAAAACATAACCATAGCCAGTAAGGCCAAAAGCGAACCACCGACAAAGATGCGGCCGTGATAGCGTAGATTGACTGACGAGGCGATAAGCGACGCGCCGACCATTGAACCGAATCCTTCCACCGCCTGTAAAGCCCCCATTAGCGTAGGTCCTACGTGCAGGACATCTCGGGTAATGACAGGGATCATTGGCATATAGGGAAAAAGTAACAGATTCATGGTGATGGTGATGCATACCATGGCGAAAATGGTGGGTTCATGGCTGACATAGCGCATGCCGTCGATCAGATTGCGCATCATCTGCTTGCTCGCGACTGCTTGCCGTTGCACTTGCTCAACGCGTAAGGAGAGGAGCAGGAAATAGCCAAGCGCGTAACAAAGGGTGACGATCGAATAGCCGCCTTCAACACCAGTTAACGCGATCAGAACACCGGCCAGGCCTGGGCCGAGCATGCGGCTGACGTTCATACCAATGGTGTCGACGGCCACGGCGTTGGTCACGCCAGTAGCCCCCAGCAGATCAAAAATTGTGGCGCGACGTGAGGGAAAGCCCAAGGCCCAGCACACACCGGTAGCCAGGGTGATCATATAAATATGCCACACCTGCACCATACCGGTAAACATCAGGAAGGTAAGTAAGCAACTGACCAGCGCGCTGCCGCCCTGCGTCATAATAAGCAAGCGGCGGCGGTCTGCCATATCAACAAGCATGCCGCCAACGAGCCCCAGGATCAGCGTAGGCGCCATGGTGAAAAATCCCACCAGCGAAACCAGCCAAGGCGAGTCGGTGAGCTCCAGGATCATCCAGGCGAGCAAAGGCATTTGCATCCAGCGCGCGGTATAAGAAAGAAAGTTGGCTAGCCAGAGCCTGGTATATTGGCGATTAGCAAAAGCACGCAACGCCCCGCTTGATCGCGGCTGCATGAGCGACGGCTTAAGCCTGTTTTTTGTAGAATTGAACGAGCCCTAACACGTCTTGCCAGACTAGACGACCGATGGGCCCGGTACTGTAAACACCGATGGCAACCGTACCGTCCGGCTTTAGCAGATAACCGGTGCTGTGGAGAATTTGGCGTCGCTCTTCATAGAAACAGCCGGTTAGTTCGGAAACCGCCTTACAATCAGCTCCATAACCCACCGGAAAGTTAATGCCGCATTCGTCAATCGTCTTTTGAGCTTCTTCCTCCGTGTCCACGGAGATGGCAACAACCTTTATACCTTCATCTTGGAGTCGGCCGGCTCTGGAGAAGGCGGTGAGTTGCTGCTTACAGTATGGTCACCAATGACCCCGATATAGAAGTACAACGCCCCAGTCGTTGGCCAAATCATTTGGCAAATGCAGCTTTCCGCCCCCAACCTGATCAAACTCAAGATTGGCAAAGGGGTCGCCGCTGTCCAGCATCTTGTCCGTCACACGTGGCATAGTATGTCTCCAATAGGATACAAAAACTCTCCGGTCACCTACCCAATCTATTGCGCGGCTGCTGGCGTAGCAGTAAGGTGCTCATCCCAGGGCCCGGGGAAAAGTCCCCGCTGGCGTGCTTCACTAGAGAAAACCTTCTCGTGGTTTGGCCATTCACTACGCGGTAATTCGTAGGATACTTCAAGGCCGTTACCGTCGGGATCGCGGAAGTAAATGCCGATCGAAATGCCATGATCTGAGACATGATCAATCGGAACATTTCTGTCTTTAAGCCGCTGGTAGATTTCTTTCAGATCATCGAGGCTCGCCATCATCCAAGCCATGTGATTGAGACCGACTTGCCCCTTGTGTGTACCCGGTGCACGCTCATCAGCCTTGATCAGAGCGACCTCATGGGATTGCTCCAAATCGGCCGACATAAACGCTGCCTGAGCAGGGATGTAATCCTGAATATGAAGTCCCAAGATGTCTTCATACCACTGCTTGGAGGCATCGACATCTCGCACATAGACATTGACATGCCCTAGATACTTCGGTTGATAGCCCATTGTTTCCCTCCTTATGCCTGCATAAAACCTTCTATCACGGTAGCATACTGTCTCTCGGTTCGACAAGGGCTATGTTTTGTCTTTCTTCCCTCTATTGACTTTCGCTTCAGGTCCAGGCAAACTCCGGTTGAGGCATCGTTATCATGCGGATACACGTCTAACCCGAGCATGCAGCCCGCCGCTTTAATGATAATCTTTACGTGACGATCGCTTACGATCGCACCTTTAGCTCTCCTGATGTCTTGCCGAAAAGTGCAAAACATGTAAGTCTTTTGTTTGTTGCATAGACAGGCATGCTCTTGGCTAAAGGATGTACGTATGACCCACGCTGTCAGCGTTTCCGGCACCACACTCTCCCTCTATGGGGAAAGCCTCCCTCTCGCGGTTGATCAGTATCAGCTCACCATGGGGCAAGGGTATTGGCAAAGTGGCATGGTCGAGCATGAAACGGTATTCACTTACGGCTTTAGGGAGCATCCGTTCGGCGGTGGCTACGCGATAAGCGCTGGTTTGGCCTATGTGGCCTACTTTGTCGAATATATGCGTGAGTATGGCTTCAGCAGCGATAACATACAATTTCTACAGCGTCTAACAGGCAACGACGGCAAGCCGTTATTTCGGCGGGAGTATCTGGATTTTCTTCGCCATCAGTCCTGGGAGGTGCAGGTTGATGCCGTGCCTGAGGGCACCGTCGTATTCCCCCGCGAGCCCACCGTCCGCGTCCAGGGGCCCATCATCCCATGCCAAATGATCGAAAGCTTTCTCCTCACTGAGATGAACTTTCAAACCCTGATTGCTACCAAAGCAGCTCGCATCTGCACCGCTACGCAGGGTGAACCTGTATCCGAACAGGGCATGCGACGCGCTCATGGTCTCGATGGCGCCCTAACGGTATCGCGAGCCGCATATATTGGCGGCAGCGCCAACACTTCCAATCTACAAGCCGGCTACTTGCTAGGCATTCCGACCGCCGGCACCATGGCGCACAGTTTCGTCATGGCCTTTGCCTCTGAAGTTGAAGCGTTTAAAGCGTATGCTGAAACCTTACCCAACAACTGTGTGTTTCTGGTCGATACGTATCACACCCTTGAGGGGGTACAAAAAGCAGCCGAGGTCGGCAAATGGCTCGCTGACCGCGGGCACCGACTGACGGGTATTCGCCTTGACTCCGGTGATCTCGCCTGGCTTAGTCAAGAGGCAAGACAGATTCTCGACTCACACGGGCTTACTGAGGTCAAAATTTTTGCAGCCAATGATCTGGATGAACAAATCATCACGGATATGAAGAACCAAGAGGCCGCCGTCTCCGTGTGGGGAGTGGGCACCAAACTTGCCACCGGCGGCTCGCAATCTGCCCTCGGTGGGGTTTATAAGCTTGGCGCTATACGACGTAAGGGCGAAGCATGGCGGCGCACCGTCAAAGTCTCTGAACAAGGCTGGAAGACCTCTATTCCCGGTTTTCTCCAGGTCCGACGTTATTGGGGACAAGAGGGGTATATTCTAGCCGACGCCATCTACGATGAAGAACTTGGCATCGTCGATGGCACAACCATTGTCGCCCCAATGGATCCGGATCGCCGCTTTCAACTTCCACTCGGCACCCATAGCGAAGACCTTCTTGTACCCGTATGCCGTGATGGCGTCTTCATCGGAGACAACCCTGACCTGGCAACCATTCGTAACCGCACCATGTCGCAACTCGAAGCACTCGATCCTACCACCAAACGTCTGTTAAACCCACACGAGTACAAAGTAGGGCTTGAGTACCAACTATACAAACTGCGACGTGATATGATCCGTGAGCAACGGGGCTCGATCCCTTAAACACCTCCCAGGTCACCTCATCTGCTGACCATACGCCGTAGCAGGTAAGCCTTGTCTTAGCCAACATTTCCGACCGCCTATTAAAAAATTTGCTCGCCTTCTTAACATCGTGTATTATAGACACTATATTTAGTGTGACTTATACGCGGAGGAGATCATCATGAATGACATTGCCGACTATCCGCGTCCAGCCGTCACCGTAGATTGTGTCGTCTTTGGCGTTGACGTGGACCAACATGACTTAAAGGTTTTACTGATTCAACGTGACCATAACCCCTTCGAGGGCAAATGGGCGCTTCCCGGCGGCTACGTGCATCTTGACGAATCCTTAGAACAAGCGGCACGCCGCGAACTCACCGAGGAAACGAATCTCAGCAACGTTTACCTTGAACAACTGTACACCTTCGGTGATGTGGATCGCAATCCGCGTGGTCGCATCGTGACGGTGGCTTATTATGCCCTGGTTAATCTTAATGGCTATGAGGTGCAAGGCAATATAGACGCACGCCATGCCGCCTGGTTTGCAACGGACCACACGCCGCAGCTCGCCTTCGATCATGATCGTATTTTGGCTGTTGCATGTGAACGTTTGCGCAGTAAGGTGCGTTACGAACCAATTGGCTTCGAGCTGTTACCGCCTAAGTTCACCCTGACCGAGCTGCAACATCTGTATGAAATCATCCTCAGGGTGCAGCTCGACAAGCGTAATTTCCGCAAGAAGGTTCTCAGCCTGGATATTCTAACCGCACTTGATGAGATTCAAAAAGACGTCATGCATCGTGCCGCCCGTTTATATCGCTTTGATAAAACAGCCTATCAAGACAAAACGCAACAAGGATTCAACTTTCAGCTTTGATCCGGCCAAACTAAACAGGCCAACCTATCAAGACGGAAAACTACTCGGTCTTGGCACCGGAAGTTCTCATGCGTCATGATGGCCGGCCATTGGCACAATGAACTGTTGCACGGCGCTTACGCCGAAGGCGAATTATCCACCCAGGGGCTACAGACTCTAACCGTGAATGCCGATATTGGTACTCAGATACAGGCTGGCCTAGGTATTGCCCCGCATGACATACCAAGCGCCGAGGTGGTCTTGGTCACTATGATGCCGGATGATTCAGGCTCAATCCGCTTTGCAGACCACGGAGATGCCGTTCGTAACGGTCACAACTTGGTGCTCGAGGCTCTAGGCCAGTGCAAGCAGCAAGACGACATCTTGATCCATACCCGCTATCTCACCTGACGGAGATTACTGCCAGGCGTTTTAAGAGGAGTTCCACCATGGACCCACATTCGCTTACAGCACAAATGCTTGGTCAAGCGCCAAGCAATGATGCTAACTTACAGAGACCCCACCCACCCACCTGGACGCGAACCGCCGCCTTGCCTATCGCTTTTGACATCGCTGGCGGCTCTGTACGTGGCCGACGCCATGAAAAAACGGGCGCTAATAATCAGGACGCCTTTGCCTGGCATTATACCGACAGCACCATCATCGCGGTGGTGTGTGATGGGTGCGGAAGCAGCAGGAATAGTGAGGTCGGCGCCAAGCTCGGCGCCCGTATGACTGTGGAGGCTCTCCGTGCTTGGCTACCCGGGCTGAGCCATACACCTACCGCAACGGTTCTCGAACAAGTTAGGCTACATCTCCTGGGACAGTTTGGAGAACTTGTCAAAACAATGGGCAATGACCCAATCAAAACAATCCTGAACTATTTTCTCTTTACGATTGTTGGCGCCGTGATTACGCGTGAAAAAGTTATCGCCTTCACGCATGGCGATGGCGTTTTGGCCGTCAACGATGGTTACACGAATCTGAGCTACCCAGATAATGCCCCTCCCTATCTGACTTACGATCTCATACGTGACGCTCTCGACCCTTCTATCCACGACCACCTCATGTTTAAAACGCATTGGGAAGGACGACCGGAAGAGGTACGGAACTTGTTGATTGGCACCGACGGCGTAGACGACTTCCATCTCGCCGCCGACCGATGCATGCCTGGGAAGTCTGAACACGTTGGCCCTCTCTCTCAGTTCTGGCACGACGATCGATACTTCACCAACCCTCGTGGTATCAGAGGCTGCCTAAAACAAGTGAATCGCACCGTCCTGCAAATTGACCCTGAGCAGAAAAGGACCCGTGAGGAAATCGGTCTCTTACCGGACGACACCACATTCATCGTCATACGCCGTAAGCAAGAGCGGACACAAGAGGAATAAACACATACGTCTTCGTCACCTGCAGCATGTAGCCGCTTGAGATGAGCGTTACTGCGAGTCTTTCCAGATCAACACTTCTCAGGTTAACAGCCGTGCAACCCTTGCATCACGCGGTCCTTATCCGGTAGGCAAAACTTCTCCATCACTAGACTATACGGGATGGGCACATCCGGCGCACAGACCCGTTTAGGCGGCGCCTGCAGAGCACGAAACCCGGGTCTTCAGTCAACCGAGCAGCAATTTTCGCTGCCGCGCTGCAAGCTATACAGGCTGCATCGACAATGACCAGCCGCCCGGTCTTTCGCACCAGCTCTGCCCAATCTACCACGACTGTTCAGCGCTACACCTACAGGGCCAGCGTGGTAAACGCGTACCCCGACAGTACCGCCCCGACAAACCCTGCGGCGAGAATTAGGCTCACCGCCCGCATGCGCACCAGCGCCATAAGACCGATAAGCGACGGTATTGAAGCAATGGGACCGGCGATTAGAAACGCCAGGGCGGCGCCACGATTCATCCCCAAATCGAGCAGGCCGTTAAGCAACGGAATTGCCGCATTGCCGTTGAGATAAGCCGGTAACCCCACCGCTGCGGCAATCGGTATCGATAAAGGATTACGAGTGCCGAGGGCCGCTTCAATCCAGGCTGCAGGCAAATAACGTAGCAGCACAACTTCAAGCAGGAGGGCAATCGCAATAAATTTGCCAACGAATAGCGCTGTGCGACCACAAAGCGCCAGAAAGGCAAGCCCCCGACCGGAGGGTGGCGTAAGGCTTCACGTATTCTCTTCAGACACCGTAACATGCTTACGGACGCCCTGTTGGACCTGATCACGCAACCAGCCGGCCCGCGCCAAAAGCGCCGTACCCAGGGCGACAAGAATACCTACCAAAACAGCCGACAACACTTTACCAAGCGCAAACCCCCAGCCTAGTCCACCCAACGTAATCATAAAGCCGCTCGGGCTTACCAGAGGCGATGTAGCCAAGAAAACCATCACGGGTGGCAACGGTGTCCCTGCCGCAAGAAGACCGGCGACCGCCGGCAGTACACCCAGGGCTCAAAACGGCGACACCACGCCCAGTGCAATGGCGCCGGCATACCCCCAAACGCCCCGGCGCTCGAAATACGGCACAATGCGCTTATCCAGTCGATAGGTGGTCAGGATCGCCGCAATCAGCACCGCTGCCAGGAAAACCCAAACAAAATGGCCTGCAACCGTCACATACATACTCCCCAGGGTCTGCAACTCCATCCACAGGTCAACCATGCCGTCCTCCCGTCTCAATCTACCTCTTTGCCCAAACACGTTGTTGTCACGACAAAATCGATGGTAAATATTCAACCGCTTAAATGCAAATACCTTAGCACGGTAATCTGTGCTATGATAGCGTATCTTGCATACGAATAGAAAGAACGCGAGAAAGGTGCCTGGAACGCTGGAGAGGCCCTTAGCAGCCCGGATGATAGGGCGAACATAATGATATCGCGAGCTGTTTATGAATGCAGCGGAAATCGATCGTTTGCGCCAAGCAGGACACCTTGGCGAAGCGTACATTGGGGCCTGAGGGAAACGATTATGCGATTTGAAAAACAGGTGACGGTTGCGGCGCCGCGTCAGACGGTGTGGGATTTTCTGTGGGATGTCCCCCGCCTGACGGCCTGCATTCCGGGATGCGAACAGGCCACGACGGTCGAGCCTTATAAACGTTACCGAGCAACTGTGCAGGATCGCGTTGGCCCCTTCAAAATCAAAGTTCCGCTCGACATTGAGGTGCTCGAAGCGGCGGCGCCTGAACGACTGGTGGCGCTCGCCACTGGCCACGATCCGGTCATGCAAAGTCGTCTCAAGGTCGAACTCGACTTGACATTGGACGCGCCTAATGCCCAAACCACGACGTTGCACTTTCGTACTGATGTCACCGTCATGGGTAAGCTCGGCACCTTAGGGCACAGTATGATCGTACGTCGAGGCGATGCCGTTATTGAGGCGTTTGCAACTGCGATTCAGTCGGCACTGATGGGGGAGGGAGACTGATGTTACAGCCGTTCCGCATGGAGGAACCTGGGTCGGTAGGGGAAGCGTCAGCGCTGCTCGCGCAGTACGGTGAGTCGGCGCGCATCTATGCGGGTGGCACCGAGTTGCTGCTGGTCATGAAAGAGGGACTCCTGCAGTATGAACGCCTGATCAATATCAAACCTATCGCCGGCCTGACCGGGGTAAGCATCGCAGATCAGACGCTGTGCATTGGGGCGGCAACCCCACATCGCACGCTGGAGCGTTCGCCTGAGGTCCGGGCGAACTTCCCGGCCCTTGCCGAGATGGAAGCTCATGTGGCCAATGTGCGGGTGCGAGAAGTCGGCACGCTCGGGGGCAACCTCTGCTTTGCTGAGCCGCATGCCGATCCCGGTACATTATTACAGGTTTACGATGCCAACGTGCAGATCGAACGGCAGGGCGGTAGCCGAACGCTGGCGCTTGAAGATTTTTTTATCGGATCGTTCGAGGTGGCATTAGAAGAAGACGAACTCCTCACCGCCATTCGGGTGCCGTCGTTGCCGGATCATTCGGCTGCCGCGTATCTGAAATTTGGTTTTCTTGAACGGCCATCAGTCGGGGTTGCCGTTGCAGTCACCGCAACGGCAGAAGGGGTGCAAGCGGTACGCCTGGCAGTTGGATGTGTGGGGCCGGTCCCCCGACGCATGCGTGAAGCCGAAGCCATGCTCAGCAACAAAGAGATCGAGGCGGTACGTGCCAATCTGCAGGCGGCAGGTCAACTGGCCGGCCGTGAGGCGGATGCGATTACCGACTTGCACGGTTCGGCAGAATATAAAACATATCTCGTCGGGGTATTGCTACGCCGCGCCTTTGAACAAGCCTACCCACAGACAATAGAGATGGAATAGGGCGTAGGGGAAGAAAAAAGAGGAAGGGACCTGGGGCAATGGCTGAACAGACGATAGAGAGCGGGCAGTGGATACCAATCCGTTTCACGATTAATGGACACGCACAGGAACTGGCGGTCGAACCACACGAAACGCTCATTGAACTGATTCGCAATCGGCTTGGCCTGACGGGCACCAAGAAGTCATGCGATATGCAGGTCTGCGGCACTTGCACCGTGCTGCTCGATGGCCGCCCGGTGAGTGCGTGCACCATGCTGGCGTTTGAGGCGCGCGACGCCGTACTCTTAACCATCGAGGGCATGGCGCAAGGCGAAACGCTACACCCGATCCAAGAGGCATTTATCGAGCACAGCGGCTTTCAGTGCGGCTTCTGCACGCCGGGGATGATTCTGGCCACCAAGGCGTTGCTGGACGAGAACCCGACGCCCAACGAGGATGAGATCAAACATTACATGCGGGGTAATATCTGCCGCTGTACGGGTTATAAGCGTATTTTGGAATCAATCGTTGCGGCATCCAAACGTCTCGCCACGTCCAGAGAACAGTATGGATAACCCCTCACATCGCATTATCGGTACGTCACCTCGTCGCCTGGACGCGCTGGAGAAAGTCACCGGCCGTACACGTTACGCTACCGACCTGATCGTCACCGGCATGGTACACGCCAAGGTGTGGCGCAGTCCTCTGCCGCATGCCCGAGTGGCGCGTATGGATACGCGCTCGGCACTGCAGGCGCCGGGTGTGCTAGCAGTGCTAAGCGCCGAAGATCTGACCTATTGCCACCCGTTCTATGGCTCAGCCTTTAAAGATCAGCCAGTTTTAGCCATCGACCAGGTGCGTTATGCCGGTGAACCGGTCGCCGTGGTTATCGCAGAGACTGAACGACAAGCCAGCGCAGCGTTGTCGCGCCTAGAGGTTGACCTCACTGAGCTGCCAGCCACTCTCGACCTCGAAGCAGCCTTAGCGCCAGATGCGCCGCTGGTGCACGAGAATTTGCAACCGGCTGGCCATTTCCGTGATCTGTCAGCTACCTTACGACCGGTTGCCAATACCAATATCTGTCACCATTACACCTATACACGAGGCAATATTGAGCAGGGCTTTGTCGAGGCTGACGAGATCTTCGAAGACACCTTCCAACTGGCGCCAATGTACCATTACGCCATGGAGCCGCATACGGCCATTGCCAGATATGAGGACGACGGCCTGACCGTCTGGAGCACCACGCAGCACCCTTTCCCGGTACGCAAGGAGCTGGCCGAGATGTTTAACCTGCCACTGGCCGCCGTGCAGGTGGTGGTGCCGCCGCTTGGTGGGGCGTATGGCTCCAAATGCTACACCAAGATCGAACCCCTTGCAGCGGCCTGTTCACGCCAGGTACGGCGGCCTGTTCGGCTAGCGCTGAGCGTTGCCGAAGCCTGTCACACCGTTACCCGGCACGGCGCCATCTGCCGGATAAAAACCGGCGTCAAACGGGATGGAACGATTATTGCCCGGCAGTGCGAAGTAACCCTGAATACCGGCGCCTATGCCGATGTCGGTCCGCGGGTGGCGACCAAAGCAGGGTTTGTGTCGCCTGGACCCTACCACATTCCACATATTCAGGTGGATTCGCGTGCCGTTTACACCCATAGTGTGCCGGCCGGCGCCTTTCGTGGCTATGGCGTGCCGCAGGTGACTTGGGCCTCTGAATCACAGCTCGATCGCATTGCCGATGCCCTGAATATAGACCCATTGGCGTTACGCCAACATAATCTCATCAGGCACGGCGAGGAATTTGCACCGGGCGATTTGCCAATGGATGCCGATTTACCCACCGGCTTGCAGCAAACGGCGGCCGCCATTGATTGGTCGACCTCGTCTCGGGCTAAAGGTCTGGCTTGTGCGTTTAAAGATGGCGGCATGACCCATAGTGTATCAACCGCCGTGGTGCGGGTACATGCCGATGGTAGTATTACCCTATTTACGGCTGCGGTCGAACACGGCCAGGGCTCCACAACGGTGCTGGCGCAGATTGTTGCCGAGACACTCGGCGTGGCGCTCGACCGCATTGCCGTCACCGCACCGGACACCGGTCTGACGCCATACGATCAGGGTACTAGCGCCAGCCGCACCACCACCTTGATGGGCCGTGCCGTCTATGCCGCCAGTCTCGACGCACGCACCCAACTGGCCGAGATGGGGGCAAATTTACTGGGGGTAAGGCCCGAGACCGTTCAGGTACAAGACGGTGTGCTCATCACCGCTGTTCAGCAATTGACTTTTGCTGATACCATTTCTCAGCACTATGGCTATCCGGGCGGTGAAATCATTGGCACCGGTACCTGGCGTCCAACCCACACCGAGGGCCACCTGGGCGGCGCCACCGTGTTTTGGGAGGTTGGTATGGGCGGCGCCGAGGTCGAAGTCGACCAGGAAACCGGCCTCATCAAGGTTCTGCGTTATATCTCGATGGCCGATGTCGGTCAGGCTCTGCACCGTCAGCAGTGTGAGGCGCAGGACGAAGGCGGTGCCATGCAGGGCATCGGCTCGACGCTGTTTGAAGCACTCATCGCAGAGGACGGTCAACTCCTGAACCCCAACCTGATTGATTACCGGGTGCCAACGTTCGATGACTTGCCGTCTGAGTTTGGCTCTGTTTTGCTTGAAAATGCTGATGGCCCTGGGCCGTACGGCGCTAAGGGGGTAGGCGAAAGCGGCATGTTTTGTGTGGCGCCGGCGATTGGCAATGCCGTTGCGCGTGCCACTGGTGTCAGGCTGCGAGAGTTGCCGTTGACGCCCGAACGTGTATGGCAGGCGTTACGTCAACAGCAAGCGAGGAAATCATGAACCGTGATGCGTCTCTTACCATTGTTGGCACCTCAGTGCCGCGCACCGATGCACGTGAAAAAGTCACCGGTCGTGCGGTGTTTATCACCGATATCCAAATTCCCGGCACGGTACACGCCAAGCTCTGGCGTAGCCCTCTGCCGCATGCCCGCATTAGAGGCATTGACACCACGCTAGCAGCGGCCGCAGCGGGCGTCTTAGCCGTTTTGACGGCCGACGATTTTGCCGACTGGGACTGCTTCTTTGGCCCGGCTTATAAAGATCAGTCTATTCTCGCCATCGATCGTGTGCGCTTTGCCGGTGAGCCGGTTGTTGCGGTAGTGGCTCGCAGCGAGCAAGAGGCACAAACGGCTGTCGATCTCATCGACGTTGATCTGGAGGAATTACCATCCGCCACCACCCTGGATGAGGCATTGGCACCCGATGCGCCGCTGCTGCACGACAACCTCAGACTAGCCGGGCATTTCAGCGATTTATCGAACTTACGCGCCGTGCCCGGCACCAACATTTGTCACCACTTCCAGTTTGAGCGGGGTGATATCGAGGACGGCTTTGCCGAGGCCGACGAGGTGTTTGAAGACGTGTTTACCTTTCCGATGGTGCATCACTATTCGATGGAACCGCATCTCGCTATTGCCCAGGCGGAAAACGACCAAATTACCGTGTGGGCCTCGACCCAGCATCCCTTCCCGGTGCGCAAAGAAATTGCCGAGATGTTCGGCTTGCCGCTGTCACGCGTACAGATCATCGTACCCTATCTCGGCGGTGCCTTCGGTAATAAGTCGTATACCAAGATCGAACCGCTGGTGGTGGCCATGGCACGCAAAGTTGGACGCCCGGTGCGCCTGGTACTAAGCGCGGAAGAGAGTTTTAAAACGGTGCGGCGGGCAGCCGCACGGGTGCGCCTGAAGACAGGCGTCAAGCACGATGGCACCATCGTTGCCCGGCAGTGCACTGCCCACTTCCAGATTGGCGCCTATGCCGATGTCGGTCCGCGCATCGTGCAGAAGGCCGGCTATACCGCCGGTGGCCCGTACCGCATTCCTAATTTACGTATTGATACACATGCTGTCTACTCCAACACGGTCAACAGTGTTGCCTTTCGTGGTTACGGTGTGCCACAGTTGGCCTGGGCCTATGAGTCGCAGATGGACATGATCGCCGAACGCCTGGGCATTGATGCGCTTGACATCCGCCTACACAATTTACTCGAACGCGGTGAGATCTTTGCCGAAGGCGACTTACCAGTGGATGCCGACTTCCATGCTAGCCTGAAACGCGTTGCCGAGGCGATTGGTTGGGGGCAGCCGTTGGGTGAACGTCAGGGACGCGGTCTGGCCTGCGTCATCAAAGCGCCGCTGGCGCCGTCGATCTCCACTTCGATCGTACGCATGCACGCTGACGGTAGCGTTACCTTGCTCACCGGCACGGTTGAAATGGGCCAGGGCGCCCGCACCGTGTTACCGCAGATTGTGGCCGAGGATCTCGCCCTACCGTTATCCTGGGTACGACTCACCCTACCGGAATTCGGCATGAGTACCTACGATCAGGCGACCAGTTCCAGTCGTTCGACCACCCTGATGGGACTGGCCCTGCAAACTGCAGCGCGAGATATCCGCCAACAGCTGCTGGAACTGGCTGCCGAACAGATGCAAACGCATCTGAATCATCTCAGCCTACGCGATGGCGGGGTGGAAGGACCAAGTGGCCGCCGTTCGTACGCCGAAATCATCGGCCAACACTTCGGCCTACCAGGCGGGGAGCTAATTGGGCGTGGTATCTACCAGGGCGCGCGTGGCGCACCGCTGGGGGGCGTAGCGCCGTTTTGGGAAGTCAGTCTTGCTGCCGCCGAAGTCGAGGTGGACGACGAAACCGGCCAGATCAAGGTACGCCGCTATATCTCCGTAGCCGACGTCGGCAAAGCCATCAATCCCTTGCAGTGTGAGGCGCAGGAAGAAGGCGGCGTGATGATGGGCCTCGGGCATACCTTGTTCGAGAGCATGATCTATGAAGATGGGCAGCTGCTCAACCCGAGCTTACTCGATTATCGTCTGCCCGCCATGCACGACCTGCCTGACGATCTGCGTAGCATTCTGGTGGAAAACGCCGACGGCCCTGGCCCTTACGGCTCTAAAGGCATCGGCGAAAGCGGCCTGATGCCCACCGCACCGGCCATTGCCAATGCCATTGCCCAGGCGACAGGGGTACGCCTGAAGACACTCCCGCTGACCCCTGAACGGGTGCATCAGGCGCTGCACAAAGGATCATGCAGATGGCAACAGTAATCCATCGTTTTCTCGGATTCCTATGTTCGCATGCGCAGACGCAAGGTTCACACGCAAGTCTACTCTGTAATTCCCCGTCACAACAGTTCGTTTTGCTGTCGATCGTGGTTTGACTCCCTGGCCAATTAATTCTATGGTGCCTGACAGAAGTCTCATAGGTCATGCCTGTGAGGTCTTCGCCCCCCATGGGCATGAAGGATGCTGTAGGTGGACGGCACGGTTAGTCGTTCTAAAGACAAGGCGCTTGTCGACAAATCGTCTGGTTTCGTCCGGCATCTTTCGCCTCATAGAGACACGCGTCTGCGAGTTTGAGGAGATCCACGCCGTCCTTTGGGCTTTGTACACGATGCACCCAAGCACCGCCGATGCTAATGGTGACGGTGAGTTTCTTTCCTTGAGAGACGACTTTGCCCTCGCTGATATGGGTGCGAATGCGTTCCGCGACCTTGTGTAGCACGTCGAATGCCGTATGAGGCAAAAGGACTACAAACTCTTCGCCGCCGTAGCGGGCAGCGATATCAGTATGGCGTACAGAGGCCGTGATCCACTCTGCGACCTGTCGCAGAACTTCATCCCCCAGGAGATGGCCATAGGTGTCGTTAAAGTTTTTGAAATGGTCAATATCCAACATGAGAAGACCGAGCGCGTCGCTGTGATCATGTTGCAGTCGCGTCTCGATAATATGCTGCAAGGCGGCGTCGAAGCCGGCGCGATTACGCAGGTCAGTCAATTTGTCGGTCTGCGCGAGGGTGGCGAGTTCCTGGTTTTCTCGTTCAAGCTCCTGGGCACGGGCAGTGGTGTGTGCGAGGGTCTGAACAGTACTAAGGCTGAAGCTGTACCAGCTGATCACGTGCCTCAACTAGAATGGCATTGAAGTCGACGAGGCTGGCCATTTCGATATCGAACAGACTTGCCGTCTCGGCAAGTCTGTTCTGAAGCCCGACAAAGCAGGTATCGATCTCGACGTCGGTCAGGCCAAAATATTGATGACCATGGTCGTGCAGGATCTGTAAGGCATGTTCTTTGGAGGTAAACCAGACGATCTGACTCGTGAAGTCCGCCATTTGTACAATACGACATAGACGCAGTGTCGTCTCTTCTGTCTCCTGAGATAGCTCATCAGGTGTCTCCCAGAAGCGGACTGTCTCGATGAGCATATCAGGAAATCCCCAGGTCTGAAGTAGGTTCGCACCTACCTGGTGGTAGTCGAAGCCGAGAATGTCATGTTCGAGCGTCGCCGAG
>JAPULM010000356.1 GCA_027294925.1 bacterium | reverse complement strand
ATTTGCTGTCATTCTCTGTTCGATCGGCAGTCGTATACTCGAAGTCAGCCATTAGAGTTCTTTTACCAAGCGAGAACGTTGGCTCCGGGATGGCAGAGACGCCCTCTCCGATAATATTCGGGACCCGTACGGTCTTAAGTGTGATACTGCCGCCGCCGCTAGGTCCGTCACGGCGACTAGTATGTGCCGCTACTCTTACCTCGTCCCCAATACGCTGCCAGAGAATCATGAGTCTATGGGGACCGGCTAGCGCGCAGAGGTGGCCTGCCGGTGACATCGCAGCCTGATCGGCGCCGGTGCGAGTTTCCAAATAGGCGTTGAAACAAAAGTCAAACGGCAACTCATAGTCGTACCGCTCAAACATCATTCCAGACATTCTTGTCACTACGAGGAGGTCTTGCTCCGATATTGCGTCTGTCGACTTTTCGGCAGTGTAGATTTGCGCATAGCTCGAATTCATGCCAAGCCCGGCAGCGGCAACTACGGCGCAAGCTAATCTACGCATTTCGCTCACCTCCAATTCTTCGTGATGCGGTGCCCGCCACCTAACAGGTAATTCTAACGACAGAGCAATATATCACCGCTATTTGGTACATATAAAGCCTGAGCTCGAATGCCCGCTTTTTGAACGTGCCTCATTTTGAGGGTCCGCAGTGTCATCAATACCGTGGGAAGTCCATTATCTTGTCACTCATGATCACGAATTCGGGTGAATTCGCTGCCGAACCTCCGACGGCGCTGAGCTTCAAGCACCTTAATCTCCCCATCGGCCCACTGTTCCGCTGAAATAACCTGCCCTGCGCTTAGCCTCGTGCCTAGGAAGTTAAGGAAATTAGTGTAATACATCGGATAATCAGGCATGAATCTTGCTGCCAGCGTTACCCATTTTATTGCTTCCGCTGGATCAGACCGCACGTCCATATGATATCCGGCCAAGAGGTCTGCCAGAAATGGAATCTCGTGAATAATTATCGCTTCACGCGCAATCAATGCAGCACCGTCCAAATCGTTTGCAGCGGCTTTCTTCTGAAACATAATCCACATGGCGGCGTAGTCACCGGCCTCTGCATTTTGTTCAATAACTTTATCGGATACGCCGATATAGGGTCTGAGATTTGTCATGGGGATTTCCAGCCCCAGCGCCTGGCGCTCTTCACGCGACATATTCCGGCCGCCGAACGTCATATACTCAAGTTTCGCCGCCCTCGCTGCCAATTCCTCTATCTGCTTATCGGTGTAGACGGTTACTGTTGTGCCAGCTTGCGCAACTGGTACCGGTGCGAGAAAGGTAACCAATAATGCGGCATGCAATAAAAAGTTTTTGGCGATCATCATCATTCGCTCCGTCCTTTCAGATGCAACCAGAAAAGCAAAAATCCTCGACGCACTCTTGTTGGGTAAATCTTATCAAACCATTGACATGAAGTTCAGGCAACGGTTCGACGATAGTAATATTCACTAAAAAATGTCCAAATTACTTCGGAAGATAGGCTCCCGAGTTTGAATGCCTGCTGACAACGACGCGAGTGTTTAAAGCGATTCTAACAGCGCCTCTCATGGGCCTTGCAAGAATAGATGGAACCGTGGGCTATTGCGCAGACTACCATGACCATTTTTGAGGCCGATTACCAGTTCCTTCAATGCTCAAAATCCCAGCGTTTCTAAGTCCCCAACCGCCAGGCGGCTTTTGATGTGGCGAGCTGTTGCAGTAATCGCCTCAAATTGGTTCTGTAGATAGTATGGTTCGATTAGCGCAAGCCGACGGGTAGCATCGCAATCACGCCGCTCTTCACAGTAAAGAAGAAACCATGCTTCACGTTGAATTATATCTTCATAGCCAGGATACAAACCGTAGAACTCTGCCATTTTTCGGTACGTCTCGCTGCGCAACAGCGGATCATCATAATTTGCGCGGAGCGCTTCTCCAATGAGCACCTTCCGCTCCTCTTGTGTCTCAGCTAAGGAAAGCATTGCAAGAGGTTGGCGGTAGTTTTGGGCTGATGTCATCCATTCGTCGTAGGGCTGATCAAAATCCGAAAATCGAATTCGCATTGCTTCGCAGTTTTGATATCTGACGGTCAACAGGTTGATCGTTGAGTTACTGGCTCCGTTGTGCATCGCGTCGTCAATTTCTGAGGCTTCGCGTGGTGCTGGCAGACAGTACCGAAAAGCGAGGGAAATCGCGTATTGACTGTCCCGGTCACCAGCCAATGCGGCTTCAATATTCTGTTCGTAAATATCGAAGGGATTCCAAGCGTGTGTTTGTTCTTGCGCGGAATGCGGAGCCTCTTGAAGTGTACCCGCCCGCGTCTTCGCACTATCATCTTGAGATATAGCGTGAGAATTGGCGAACGATGTAATTGTGGTCGCGTCATTGATGCGTATTTCATTATCAGCATCATCGGACACTTTTTCGCTGTGATCTTCGGGCCCCAAATCTACGACTCTGCTTACCACGACCGCTACGACCAGAAAAGTGGCGACAGCGGCAACAAGAGGTGCTGGGGTTTTCACGGTTACGCTGGGCCTTGATAGGTTTCTATAAATCAACGATGAAACGATCACATGCCGCGGATGTCAACTGCAGTTAATAAAGGTCTCAAAAAAAAGTTTTACCAACAAATAATAATGTTTCGTGATTCAAATAATTGGAAGTCCAATCCAATAATCTATGGCAAATTGCCAAATATTAGATTTCGCGCCCTATGACGGGAAATTTGCGCCTTGCAGTGCAAAAATTACGGCAAAAGAAATTAGCATCGGCTGAACAAGCGACAGATATTCGGAACAGGCTTCTGCTTCAATTAGTCGGCTTGATCAACCATCTCTGATGGCAAATTGATACCTCTGTGTAGGCGTCTACAATCGTTAGTTCGACGACAGTAATATTCACATAAAAATGTCCAAATTCCTTCGAAAGGTAGGCTCCCGGGTTTGAATGCCTGCTGACCAACGACGCGAGTGTTTAAAGCGATTCTAACAGCGCCTCTCATGGGCCTTGCAAGAATAGATGGAACCGTGGGCCATTGCGCAGACTACCATGACCATTTTGGAGGTCGATTACGAATCCCTTCAATGCTGAAATTGCCAGAGAGGACCATGGTGTTCCCGTCGCGGATTAGGATGCTGAAATCTCCGCCTCCGTGTTGATCGCGTAATGTGTCCAGCAACCCTGGGTACGGATAGGTACGTAACAAATACGGAACCTGACGTCTGCCGCGCTTGTTCACGCGGTATACGTAGACAGTCAGGCCAGCGTCTGCCCGATAAAGGATTTCATCCAACCGATTCCAGTTTTTTACGTCTGACATAGCTATTTTTCCTTGAATTTACGTGTGCGTGTTCAATGTGTTGAGGCCGTGTGTGTTCATCGTGTTGGGCGATGTGTTGCAGGTTGTGTTCGCGATGCGCCGGCGTTGTACACCGATTCAGAAGCTTTTTAGGGCGCGCTGCTCATGATGACGATGGTTAGGTCTCAGACGTCGATCGCTTGAGGCGCTCCACAGCCCAATCCACCAGATCACGACGGCGATAGCGGATGCAGCGGCTGGAGATGCGTACGAAGGACGGGCCTGAGCCTTTGGATCGCCATTTCTGCAGAGCGCGAGCGGTGACTCCCAGTAGCGCGGAGGCCTGTTGCTCGGTCAGGAGTGCATCGGGATCCAGGCTGATATCTCGAAGTTTTAGGGTGGATCGTTGCTGGGCACTACTCATACGGCTGTCCTCTACATGGATTGGGCAGTCATATTGTGAGGAACTAGCCGGATGCAAAAAAGAACGAAACTCAGACGATTTTAAGTAGGTTTCGTCCCTTGCAGCGCTTTTTGGACAAGCCTGTGCAGTTCCCGGTCCTCAGTGTCTTCTAGGCCACCGGCGCTGAGCGCGAACCTGAGGACTTGCTCATAACGACCTTCCATGGTTGTGGCTGGTTTTTCATCGAGGATGTCGGTGAAGGCTCGAGCGATAGTCTGGGCGAGTAGGATCTCAGCAGTGTTGATGGGGCGCCCACCTGAGTCCGTGGGTGTATGGGCCTGCGAAAATTGAATCGCGGCGACAATCCGGTCGAGATGGGCCGTAAGTCCCTCCAAGAACGCCGTGGTCGCTAAAGACGCTGGATGCATCAGGGAAAACGTAAACCCCGTCATGCCTTTGGAGGCGGGGAGGGGGGTCGGATCGGCCCACTTACCGTCCTGGTGACTCAATGCTTGCAGGGCCAAGTCCAACTCTCGCAGTGCGCCAGCGGGGAGCTTATCCAATTCGCGCGTGAGCTTATCTGCGGCCTTACACAGGTGGGCGAGGGTTTTTCGGTTTTTACCCCGCTCACTTCGGGTATTCGGGGAGTTTCGCCGCAGCGCGAAACAGCCGATAGCAATTTCCAATTCTTCGCAGAATGCATCAAACCGGCCGTTATCTTCAAGCGCCAGTATGTCGAGCAGTTCATTGCGTTCTTCTTGAGTAAGACAGTAGGGCTCACCCTCTTGCATCACACCACCGGCAAGCGGAGCCGCGAAAAGCCTGCG
>JAPULM010000355.1 GCA_027294925.1 bacterium | reverse complement strand
GCTCTCGGCACTAAGCGGTCATAAACAGAATTTTTTGAGCCACCTATTTCGCTAATGCGGAAAACCCATCTTGTCGAGGAAGGGTATCCAGCGCGGGTCTTACGGACAGAATTGGCACAGCAAAATCAAAGCATGAAATTTGCACGCGCAACCTCGTCGAAGAGCTGAGGTTCTTTGGAATGAACTCCGAATTTGATGTCGCTAGGCCTCCTTCTGTGCGAATGACCTAATCCCGACGCAAGGTAACCATTGTTGCGTAATTGTCAGCAATCAATCCGGCATCTGCCTTGTCGAACTTGACGCTTGGTAGCGCGGCCATGTCGATGGCGTTCTTGCCGGAAAAGAGCTGCAGGATGTCTACGTCAAAGGTCAACTCCCGGGGATCATTCCAAGGTGGACCATCAAAAGGAGGCCTATCCAGCGTCATCGAAAACGACTTGAGGTTCTCATTGAAACCAACGTGGTAGACGAGCGGATAATGCACCTCGCCAAGGACCAGCCCGCCTTCGAACAGAACGAACTTGTAGCCTACTTCCCAATTCCAGGCCATGCGGCTGTTAGGGTCAAGATCACCGACTGACGCAATGGAACTGTTGGCGACGCTGTCCACGCCAATCGCGAATTCGATGCGGTCATATTGTTGCCTTGGCACATCCTCAAGTTCGATTTTGTATCCAGTGGCATCTATGTCAAACCGGGCCAGGTGATAGCTGTCTGGTTCAATATACTCGCTGGACTCGCCCAACAGTCGGATGTTGCTGATGTAAAACTGAAAGGCCCTGATCTTAAATTTGCCCTCGCCACCAGGATTGGGGTAGCGGATCTGGTTGAACTCGAGTGATTCCTTGCCGACTCCAGCCTGAAAGTTCAGCTTCAGGGTTACAGGCAAGGTCTGCAGGTATAGGAAGTACCCGGACGCCAGTATTGCCACAAACAGCACGGCTGATGCCACAACCCATGTTCGTTTGCTATTCAATGCGTTCACCTCCGTGCATTGACGGGTCTGAAAATCTTTCGTCTGAAATGAACTGCTGATCGGTTAGTGTGTGCAGGAACGCTATGATTGCGCGCTTCTCATCAGGGGCGAGGTGCAGGCTGATCGGATTCGCTACACCCTCTGCCCCCTTTACTATGTTGTCAGCTTCGAATATCAGGGGGCTGAGTGTGCTGCTCTTTTTTATTCCCTCATTGTAATGATCCAACACTTCTTCCAAGGTGCGAAATCTGCCGTCGTGCATATAAGGTGCTGTTAAAGCGATGTTTCTGAGTGTGGGGACCTTGAAAAGACCCCGGTGAGCAGGATCGCCCGTAACTGCCTCCAGTCCGGGGGGTAGGTCGTCCTCTGCGTCCAGTCCGTTATTCGAAAAGCCATCGTAGAATGCAGTGAACCCACTGGTCAAAAACTGGCTGTGGCAGTCGATACAGTTGCCGCCACGCAGGCTGGCCTTCACGTCTGGATGTGCCATAAACAGTTTCCGCCCAAGTTCCTCCTCATCAGTTAGCGATGCGTCTCCACGCAGATACTGGTCATACTTTGAATTGGCAGAAACCAATGTCCGCTGGAAGGCGGCAAGTGCCTTGGCGATGTTGTCTGCTGTGACATCGCCATAAGCCGCGTCAAACAACGCCGCGTAGTCGGCGTCTGCCTTCAGTTCATCAATCAGTTCATCAAGATCCTGCCCCATCTCGTTGGGATCCTGAATAGGCGTTAGCGCCTGGGCCTCCAGCGAGGCGGCCCGGCCGTCCCAGAAGAATCGTTGCGGGCCCCACATGAGATTGGCGAGGCTAGGGCTGTTGAAGGGTAGCGGCTTTCCGGTGATGCCGACTGCTCTCGGTTTGCCATCGGTAAAAGCCAGTTGCTGCAGATGGCAGGTCGCGCACGCAACCTGGTCATTGCCGGACAGGCGTTCATCGTAGAATAGCCTTCTGCCGAGTTCTACCGCCTCTTCTGTAAGCGGGTTGTCTTCCGGTACCGTGAATCTTCCGAAAACAAACGGCGCGGAAAAACCTGTCAGTGGGGTGCCGCCCGGGGTACTGGCATCACGACAGCCTATGGGTGATGCCAGTAAAATGAGCGCTACTATACGAAGGGTAATTCGTTTGCGTAGCGCAATCTGTCTACGCAGAGCAATTGAGTCGGTTCGCACTGTAACAAGAGCGGTTCGCCAACGATCTAGTGATGGTGGACAAATCCGGATCCAAAGAGCGCATCTACGTTCTCAATGCCTTTGTTGTACTTTTCTTTGAAGTTGATTGAGGCAAGCATCTCGCTGGTCTCCAGGTCGTGCACGGTTATCGAGTGATCGTTGACCTTGGCAATGAAATCGATATCGGTCGGATCATTGTCAGCGGCGTTTCCAAGGTTCAAAAGATTGTTCTGCACAGCAATGAGTTGTCTACCTGATCGCGCCGTATAAAACATCATGTGGTGTGCACCAAGTTTTGCCTTTATGTCTGGGCCTGACGACACGAGTTCCGGCAGGCTGGCCAATTGATACCGCTTGACGACACCTGGCAACGCGTGGCTGATGAACAGTTCTGTTTGGGTACCGTAAAATTCGAGTGGCACACCAGTACCTTGAGTCGCACCATCGTAGAGCTTGATCGGCGCACCAAAGGTTTTGTCTGCTTCATTATAGGGAATGCTCCAGGTTTCAAACCCGAACATGGTGTTGACCAGCACGTGTGGCTGCACATTGGCCACAATGCTCGGGCGCACAAACAGCACTTCAACAGGCGATGAAGGCAAGCCCACCGGCTTGGCATCTTCAATGGTGATGGTCTGAATGGGGGTAAACGTGTTCAGGTCGATGACAGTGACAGCATTGCCGATGCCTGTTGCAAGGTCGGGGTGAATGGTAGATGTCACAACCATTCTGTCTCCGTATGCGGATATGCCATGCGGATAGAGCAAGTAGGGTTGGCCCTCGGCGAGTTCACTCTGCCGCGCCTCCATGATCTTAATGACCTCGTTGCTCTGGGGGTCAAATACACCGACTGAGCCGCCGTCTGCCTGCTCGACGCCGGTCCCGCCCATGAAGGTCACGAACATGTAGGCTTTGCCGTTGACAGTGTGCCACATGATGTCTTCGCCGACCTGTTGCCCTTGTGTGTCCAGGCATTCAACGCCATTAACCACAGGTGCTCCTGATGCGTCTCGTGCCAGCTTGATTTCTGCGAGACTGCAGGTGGGGTCTAGGCCTGTTGCGTAGAGACGTCCGGTTGGACTGTAATAGAGATGGTGCAGCGGGCCCGCCATCTCGGTAATTTCATACTCGTGGAGAATATCCCCGAAATTTTCGGCATCTGGGTCCAACTCCACAATCGCGACGCTATGGTTCGTGTTAAGCGTCGGCAAACCCCTTAGCAGCACAATCGCCTGCGTTTCTTCGCTACTGGCGGCTTCGGTTACCGCACTCGCCTCGGGTTGACTAACGGATGCTGCTGGTTCGGGTGCTTCCTCCTTTGAACACGCCGTGATGAGTAGGGCGAGGCTGACAAGGGCTGCTGTTCTGGAAATGGTTGTTATCATTGTGTTCTCCACGGACTGGGCGTCGAGAGAGTC
>JAPULM010000354.1 GCA_027294925.1 bacterium | reverse complement strand
CGCAGCCCCTATACACACGCGCAAATTTTGAGTATCGACACAGCCAAGGCCAACCATGTGCCCGGCGTCCATGCGGTCCTCATCGGCCAGGACTTGCCCGACCGCAGAGTGGGCCGGTTGCTACGCGATATGCCGCTACTGGCGAGGCATCGGGTTTTGTTTATGGGCGAGAAAGTCGCCGCGGTGGCGGCGGAAACCCCGGAGGCGGCAGAGGAAGCTGTCAACCTGATTGAGGTGGAATACGAGCAACTGCCCTCTGTATTTGACCCTTTGCAAGCCATGCAAGACTCGGCTCCGACGCTGCACCCCGATATGGCTGCTTACCAGGGTTTGCCCCAGCCTGGATCAACGGTCAATAACGTGTTTGCCCACAATATGTGGTCTAAGGGCGACATTGAACAAGGCTTTCGCGCCGCTGACCGAATATTTGAGCATACCTTTAGCACTCAGTTGATGCACCAGGCCTACATTGAGCCGCACGCCTGTGTGGTGAACATCGACGACCACGGCCGCGCCCAGATATGGGCTAACAATAAAGGTCCCTTCATGCTGCGGGATCAATTAGCAGCCGTATGGGATGTAGCCAAGGAGAAAATCAATGTGAACCCAACCAGCATCGGTGGCGACTTTGGCGGCAAAGGCTCGTTCATGGATGTGCCACTGTGCTATCACCTGGCTCTGCGCGCCGGACAACCGGTCAAAATGGTGATGGACTACATTCAGGAGTTGATGGCGGGTAATCCCCGTCATCCAGCCATTATCACCCTGAAGACGGGCCTGACAAAGGACGGGCGGATACTGGCGCACCAGGCTCGAACGGTATTTAATAGTGGCGCTTACGGGGCGTTCAAACCCAGGGCTCACATACGGGGCGCTGACCACAGCGGCGGGCCTTATCTGATTCCCCACGTTCAAATCGATAGCTACATGGTATACACCAACAATGTCCCCTGCGGTCACATGCGCTCACCCGGCAAGCCCCAGGTGGCCTTTGCTGTTGAGTCCCATATGGATATGATGGCGAAGGCGCTCGGGCTAGACCCTTATGCGTTCCGCTTGCGTAACATCCTCAAAGACGGGGATACGACACCTATTGGCGACAACCTGCATCATATACGCGCTGAACAGACTCTGCGCCAGGCGGCTGAGGCGGCGAGTTGGGAGCAACGGCGTAAGCAACCCAATGTGGGGCTCGGCATAGCAATAGCCGATCAGGCTCAAGGCGCTGGGCAATCCGCTGCCTCGGTCAGCATCGACGCCAGCGGCCAGGTTAGCCTTTTCATGTCCCTGTGGGACACCGGCACCGGTGCGCATACCATCATGCGGCAAATTGTGGCCGAAACCCTCACCCTGCCATCGCAGAGGGTGACACTGGTGATGCAAGACACCGATGCGGTTCCCTATGAGTCTGGACCAGGCGGCACAAGAGTCACCTATACCTCAGGCCAGGCGGCCTTTGGAGCGGCCCGCGATCTTAGAGAAAAGCTGCTGGCGGTGGCGGCGGAGCTGCTGGAAGCGCCAGTTGACCAAGTCCAACTGAGGCAAGGACAGTTCGTGGTTGACGCCAACCCGCAACGCACCCTAGCGTTAGAGGCAGTTGTTGAGCAGGCAACCGTCCCTGCTGGAGGTCCCATTCGAGGTGAAATAAGCGTCACCACCACCCCCACAAGGCACACCTCGTTCTGCGCCCAGGTGGCCGAGGTAGAGGTTGACCCGGACACCGGTCAGATCACGGTAAAGAAAGTGGTCACCGCTCACGATGTTGGCACGATCATCAACCCGTTGACACACCAGGGGCAAATCGAAGGTGCCCTGGTGCAAGGGGTCGGCTATGGGCTAATGGAAGAATTACTTACGGAAGACGGTCAAATTTCCACCTTGAGTCTGGGCGATTATAAGATACCGACCATGCATGATATTCCACAGCTGGTGACTGTTCTGCTTGACTCGGGCCCAGGCCCGGCGCCTTATCAGAGCAAAGGCATCGGCGAAAGCAGCAACATCCCTGTTGCTGCCGCTATCGCCAACGCGGTTGCCGACGCCGTGGGGGTTCGAATTATGGACTTGCCGGTAACGGCGGAAAAGGTTTTTGCTGCGTTGCAAGCTAAACGCAGAGGTTAGGACATCCGGGCAGAAGTCCCTAAGCGCTTCCGAACGTCGGATCGACTTTTAAAATCAATCGGAGCTTCCCCGCCAAACTGGCAGGGTAATTGCGGTACAAAGTACTAGATGGCGTCGATGATCTCGTTCAAGGTGGTGCTCGGACGCATGGCCCTGGCGTGCAGCTCGACATCAGGATGGTAATATCCACCGATATCCACTGGCTGTCCTTGAGCGGCGTTCAATTCCTCGATGATCTTGCCTTCATGGTCGGCGAGCTGCCGTGCCACCTTGGCAAAACGGGCTTGCAAGTCCTTGTCCTTAGCCTGTCCGGCCAAGGCCTCAGCCCAGTACAAGGCGAGGTAGAAATGGCTCCCCCGAGTGTCCAGTTCGTTCACTTTACGCGACGGCGACTTCCTGTTTTCCAGATGCTTGCCGATGGCCTGATCCAGGGTGTCGGCATAGAGCTGTGCCTTGTCGTTGTTGAACGCATGGCTCAAATGCTCAAAGGAGGCGACAATGGCGCAGAATTCACCCAGGGAATCCCATCTCAAATGGCCTTCCTGAAGAAACTGCTGAACATGCTTGGGTGCGGAACCACCGGCTCCCGTCTCAAACAGACCGCCACCGTTCAGCAAGGGAACGATAGAGATCATCTTGGCGCTGGTGCCTAATTCCAGAATGGGGAATAGGTCGGTCAAATAGTCACGCAACACGTTGCCGGTAACGGAAACGGTGTCCTTGCCTTGCCTGATTCTTTCGATCGAGACCTTTATCGCCTCGACTGGAGACATGATGCGAATGTCCAGGCCATTGGTGTCGTGATGGGGCAGATATTGGTTCACCTTTTCAATCAGCTGTGCATCGTGCGCCCTGTTCTTGTCTAACCAGAAGATGGCAGGCACGCCGGTGACCTTGGCCCTATTGACGCCTAGCTTGATCCAGTCCTGAATCGGGGCATCCTTGGTCTGACACATCCTGAAGATATCGCCTTCTTCCACCTTCTGCTCCAGCAGGGTCGCGCCGGTAGCGTCAACGACCCGAATGGTCCCGCTGGCGGGCGCCTCGAAGGTCTTGTCGTGAGAGCCATACTCCTCGGCTTTTTGGGCCATCAACCCCACATTGGAGACACTGCCCATGGTGGCGGGATCAAAGGCGCCATGCTTTTGGCAATCTTCGATGCTTTCCTGATAGATGGTGGCATAGCAGCGATCGGGGATCATCGCGATCGTGTCATGCAGTTCGTTGTCGGGACCCCACATCCTACCACCGTCGCGTACCACAACGGGCATGGAGGCATCAACGATCACGTCACTAGGCACATGCAGGTTGGTGATGCCCCGGCTGGAATCAACCATGGCCAGAGCGGGACGTGTGTGATAAACCGCCTGAATGTCTGCTTCGATTGCCGCCCTTTGGGCTGCAGGCAGCGTCTGCAGTTTGGTGTAAAGATCACCCAAGCCGTTGTTGGGATTCACACCCAGTTCCTGCAGGACAGCGGCGTGCTTGTCAAAGACGTCCTTGAAGAAGACGGCAACACAATGGCCGAAGATGATTGGATCGGAAATCTTCATCATAGTGCACTTGAGGTGCAAGGAGAGCAACACACCGCTATTTTTGGCGTTTTCGATCTGCTCTTCGAAGAACGTGCGCAGAGCCCGAACATTCATCACTGCGGCATCGATGATTTCGCCAGGCAGTAAGGCAACATTGTCCTTGAGGACAGAAACATTGCCGTCAGCGGCAACAAATTCAATTTTTATAGGCTCAGCTTGCTTGACGGTGACGGCCTTTTCACTCGCGTAGAAATCACCACCGCTCATGTGAGCCACACGGGATTTGGAAGCCTCAGGCCAGGCCTGCATCATGCGGTGGGGATTCTTTTGTCCAAACAGCTTGACCGAAGCGGGGGCCCGGCGATCTGAATTACCTTCCCTGAGGACAGGGTTTACGGCACTGCCCAGAACCTTGGCGTATCTTTCTTGGAGGGCTTTTTCCTGGTCATTTTTGGGGTTTTCAGGATAGTCAGGAAGGTTATAACCCTGCTCCTGCAACTCCTTGATCGCCTCTTGCAACTGGGGAATGGAAGCACTAATGTTGGGCAGCTTGATGATGTTGGCCTCAGGCTTCTCGCACAGCTCACCCATTTGAGTCAGATAATCGGGGATTTTTTGATTTTCAGACAGGTTATCAGGAAAGTTTGCGATAATTCTGCCGGCCAGAGAGATATCCCAGGTTTCCCAAGCAATACTTGAACCCTTGGTATATTTTTTGATGATCGGGAGCAAAGAGTGGGTTGCCAGTGCAGGCGCCTCATCAATTTTGGTGTAGATAATCTTCGATGCTTCTGTCACGTTGTCCTCCTTCGTAATGCGTTGTCTTGCCGGATTTTTGAAAGATCCAAATCAATCTGTGGTAACGCCAATAATATACGCTTCTCTAGACCTTGGAATTGCTAAAGTGGTAAGTTGATCGTGGGCCATTATCCAGTAGGATAAGGCACAGCCAAGAAAAATGGTTGATCACTAATTTAAATGTTTTACAAAAAATGTACAAGCTTTTAGATCAGGGCAATTAGGATATACCATGCCGGGTTAGGCGCCGTCACAAGCGGCCGCCGTAAGCCTGCCGCCACCTGATCCCGTGTTTCGGGGTGTTGCCCGCTACGTCTGCCTTAGCTACTGTGCCAAAATTTTGGCACTCACCCAACTTACCTGTCAAATTTCAATCAGTCTCCCCAAGGCAGATGTCAAAATTCTGTCACGCCCCGTCGCTTGCGAAACTAAACGGGGCTGAGAATCGCTAAAACCACATCATGGCATGTATTTTGCTTATAGATGGTTCAACATAGCGGCCACAGGCGATCTAAACCAGACAGCTGAAGTCAGACAAGTCGTACCGAATGACAACCGAGCGCCTCGTCGTGCGGGCAGGAAAGGAATCTCCATGTTCAATCCGACACGGGGCCTCGAAACCATTGAACGTATCACGCATGAAGTGTTGAAGGTCGTCATTGGCCAACAAGCGCTCATCGAACGGTTGCTGATTGCGGTGTTAGCCGATGGCCATGTTTTGCTGGAAGGGGTACCGGGCTTGGCCAAGACGCAACTGATCAGTGCGATTGGACGCGCCACAGGCGGAAGCTTTCGCCGTGTCCAACTTCTGCCTGACATGCTGCCGAGCGATATCACCGGTTCATTAATCTATCACCCTGATGAACACCGGTTTCACGTTCACAAGGGGCCCATCCTCGATACGCACTTTTTACTTGCCGATGAAATCAACCGTACGCCACCCAAAGTCCAGGCCGCCTTTCTGCAGGCCATGCAAGAGCGCGAAGTCACCCTGGGGGTCGAAACACATGCCTTGAATGATCCGTTTATCGTACTCGCCACCCAGAATCCAATCGAGCAGGAGGGCACCTATCCCTTACCTGAAGCTCAACTGGATCGTTTCCTGTTTAAGCTTCTAGTGGACTACCCGGCTGAAGATGACGAACGCCACATGCTGGATATCACCGCCCTGGACCAGCGCAATCCCCTCGAGGGCGTCAAACCGGTCACTGCCCCGGAACAGCTGGTGGCGCTGCGTGAGCATATCAAGCAAACGGTCTATGTCAGTGAGCAGATTAAACAGTACATCGTACACCTCGTCCGTGCGACGCGACAACCGGAAGCGGTTCCAGGCTTGCAGGATTTGCACGGGAAGATTCGGCTAGGTGCCTCCCCACGTGGTGGCACTATGAATCTGCGTAAGGCTAGCCGGGTATTGGCATTCCTCCAGGGACGTTCGTATGTGATACCTGAAGATGTCAAAAATCTGGCTACCGATATATTACGGCACCGCATCATACTTGATTTCCGTGTTCAAGGGAGTGGCTTGACGCCAGAGTCCATCCTGCAGATGATCCTGGAAAAAGTAGAAATCCCATGATCGAAGACATTTTGCAGCGCCTATCCCGCATCCCTTTACGTCTCCGTAAACGTTCGCCATACGTGTGGCATGGGCACCATGCCAGCCACGGCCAGGGGAGCGGCCTCGATTTCGATCAAATCAAGGAGTACCAGCCTGGTGAACCGATGCGAAAAATCAACTGGGCTGCAACGGCTCGACTAGGAAGCCAAACGCCGCTGGTTAATGTCTATCATGAAGAAAAAACAACTACCGTGATGCTTCTGGTTGATTTGAGTGCGTCGATGAATTTCGGCAGTAAACGCCTAACCAAGCGTGATTTAACGGCAGAAATCAGCGCTTCCCTGGTCTATTCGGCGCTCGCTTCACATGATCGCATTGGGCTGCTGGGCTTTGCCTCGGAGGTTATGGTCTATTTCCCCCCTCGCAAGGAGGCAGCCTATCAACGTGCCATCCCTGAATACATTCTGACCGCTTCGAGCCATCCGGGGGAGGTCAATTTCCAGGTTGTGGCCAATTATCTGCAACAGGTATTAAAACAGACCGCCTTGGTGTTTGTGTTGTCCGATTTCCTGGCCGATGACACGGTAGACATACAGGCGGCTTTATCCCAGCTCAGACGTCGTCACGACATCATCCCACTTCTCATCACAGACCCATTGGAGCGTGATCTCCCGGTCGCTCAGGCGAGACTGCTTACCCATGATATGGAAAGCGGAAAGTTGAGGTCCTATAGTTTCACGCGAAAAAACCGGCAGCATATCCAACACCTGAGACAAACACGGGACAAGACGCTGCATCACATGTTCCAGTCTCTCGGTCTTCGCTACCTTCGAATTTTGCCTTCAAGCGACTATGTGAACGATCTTAGCGCCTTGTTTAGCACTCAAAGCAGCAGGGCGAGCGCATGAAATTAGCTCGCAAGGTCGGAATTGGTCTGTCAATTGCCGCCCTCGGCGCCTTTGCCACTTACCTGATCATGCTGCCGCCTCATGGTGAGACTGAACCCGCCAGCCACTCTGCTTCAGCTTTACTGCCAATCGATCGTTTTCCGATCTTGCCGAGCTTCGAAGTCCCCCGCAACTACGGTTTCTTTATTGGGGATGAAATTCCCCTCACCTTGGTTATCGAAACCGACCACGGTGTGGTTCTCGATCTGGTAAACTTGCCTCAGAAAGGGGAAAAACACGGTCTTTTTGAGGTCCGCGATATGACCCTGACAAGCCATACAACCGCAAGCCATCGTACGGTCTATCGGGCGGCATATACCTTACAATATTTCGGCGCGACGCCCCTTACGGCCCCTTTTGAAGGCCTGGAAATTTTATATGCTAACGCCACAGACCGTACTGGGCTGCAAGGCGAATACACCTATAAAAGCCTCATCACACAACCGGTTTTACTCAACATGTCGCGCATTGGTCCATTTCGCCCTACCTCGCCCAAACCACACAAAGCACCCGTCGAGGATCGGCGAATCGTCATAATGGCGTTAAGCAGTACAGTGGGCGTCCTCTGCCTCGCTACCTCGCTCATCGGGTGGTTTAAAGAATGGAAACGCTACACCCAGGGCCAGCGAGAAGCCGAAACCTGCGTGCTTAGCCCCGAGGCACACACCTTGCAAATGTTGCAGGACGAGGGGCAGGCTCTGTACCCCGACAATTATGAAATATTCCCCCTCGTTCCACGCCTAAGCCATATTGTTAAAGAATATGTAGAAACCGCTTATCAGCTTCCGGCTTTTTCGATGACCACCGCCGAGCTGTCGGAACAGCTGCACGATCAGCCCTACGCCCAGGATATCATGTTTGTGCTTGAACAATGTGATGCACTCCAATACCAATCGCCTGATCAACAGCATGATGACGGACGACAGCTATGGTGGGAGACAACGGCCTTTTACGAAAAGTTACAACAGGTCAATACATCATGATTCGTCTCGCGCATCCTGCCCTCCTCGCCATCGGTGTGCTGCTTATCCTACCCTATCTTATTCGTACCCGACGTGTCTGGCTCTACCCCAGTTCGCACCTGCTGCCGTCCCGACGCGGTGTGGGGTTTGGCGTCATCTTGACCACGTCGATGACGATTGTGGCCTTCATCCTGCTTCTCATTGCACTTGCCAGACCACAACGGTCTGAGGCGATTACCCATCGGGTTGCCGTGGCTCGTGATATCATCCTGGTGCTTGATTTATCTCTCAGCATGGAAGGACATCTTACGACGACAGCTGTAGCCGTGGGCAATGAACGACAAAGCAAGCTGGTAATCATCCAGGAGGCCGCCCTTACCTTTGTCCAACGTCATCCCAATGACCGGCTTGGACTTATTGTTTTTGGCGATGAAGCCTTTGGCGCCTGGCCGTTAAGCACTGACCACGCAACCCTCAACAGACGATTGCACAACCTCGATTCCTTACTGCCGACCGCCTTACGTGGCACGCACCTGAGCAAAGCCTTGGTGAAATCTCTCGATCATTTGGATGCGCTTGCCCAATCGCGCCACAAACTGATCGTACTGCTGACCGATGGGCTGGATACCATCCAAGAAGAGGTGCAGGAACAGCTGAGAGATCGCTTTCACAAACATGGCATTCACTTTTATGTTTTGGGCATCCAACTACCGTCTGACGCAAGCCTGGTGCAATTTACAGACCGAGCTGAAGGTCGCTATTACGATATCGATAAAGCGGATCAATTGGAACAAGCCCTGCTGGACGTCGAGCGTCTCGAACCTTCAGAGATGCAGATTCAACAGGAGACGAATTATCAAGAGCTGTTTCCCTTCTTTGGATTACCGGGCTTGGTGTTACTGCTGGGATCGATGATCGGAAAATCGATCTGGATTTTTGACGCCTAGGGAGAATGTAATATGACAGCTGCCAGGCGCAAGCACATCGTATTGAGTTGCCTCTGTCTCTGTGGGCTGTTGAGCCTATCTTTCACGGCCTATCAGTATTACTATAGTCAACTCATAGCGGCGGGGAATCAAGCCGTGCGTCAACAACGGTTTGACACGCAAGCCTATGCGCAGGCGCGTCGGGTCTGGCTTGCACGCCAGGACAGGTTACGCTTCAATCAAGGCGTATTGGCGTATAAAGCGAGTAATTTACCACGTGCGGCTGAGCATTTTCGCGCCACCTCCCGTCAAAGCAACGATGATCAGTTACGTATGCGGGCGCTGTACAATCTCGGCATGGTCTTTTTGTCCCTGGACGAAGTAAAGGAAGCCACCGAACTCTTTAAGGAAAGCTTACGGCTGGTGCCAAGCGATGCCGATGCCAAATTCAATCTCGAACGTTTGTATCATTTCGTGCTTCAACAGCGTGACGACCACGGGCAGGCGTCGCTTGAACAAGCACCGGGCACCCCAAAGGAGGGCGACCAAGAGCAGTCCCAGACCGAGGGGAAGGGGCGCTCCAAGCCAGACCAAGGGATTTAGGGAGGATCATGCATTTCGCGGCTTTCAGGATGTTATGGCTTCTACTGATCCTGCCCTTTGGGGTCTTGCTCTTATGGCTTGGATCGCGCCGTAAGGCATCATTTCTGAAATACTTAAGTGATACTACTCTGTTCCAGACCTTGCCCTCACGTATCCCGGCCCTACAATCGTTCAGGCTGCACAGTGTCCTGCTGACCGCTGCCATACTGAGCCTCGTGTTGGCTCTGGCTGACCCTCGCCTTCCATACGGTGAAACGAAATTAAAAACTGGCGTGCTGGACGTTATCATGCTTATTGACGTCTCGCAAAGCATGCTGGCTGAGGATTACGCACCCCAATCCCGCTTAGCTATCGCTCGGCATATGACGCGTCAACTGGTCGCACAGCTGGAGGGGAATCGTATCGGATTGGTGACCTTTGCCGGCAGCAGTTTTCGCCAAGCAGAATTAACCGAGGACTATCAGGCGCTCGAGTTTATCGTCGATCATTGGATAAAGGTGAATGCGGCGGGGATCGGAGGATCGGACTTAGTCAATGCCATCGCAACCGGCCTTGACATGTACGAACCAGCACGACATCGGAAAAAACTCATGCTGATCCTTTCGGATGGCGGCCCAGACCTCCCGGACTTGCAACCTGTACTGACCAAAGCCACTCATCAAGGCGTCAAAATAGTCACCTTTGGCTTGGGAAACGCGCATCCCGCACGCATTCCTCAATACGACCAGCATCACACCTTCACCGGCTATCTCCGAGTCGACGGCAAGGTCGTCACCACGCGCCTCAACGAAACCCCGCTGAAACGTATTGCCTTGTCGACGCGTGGCGCTTATCATCATATAACCCGTAGGGGGATGCCGCCGAATCCCTTCGCGAGTGTGCTAAACAAGAGCCTCCAAACCAGACAGGAGACTCAAATTTTTCAGGTTTTTCTTTTCGCTGGTCTGATCTTATGCGGTCTGCACACGGTTGCGGTCCGTATATGAGGTCGCCAACGGGTGGGCTTGCATGATGCAACGGTACGGAGGACAACATATGGAAGTCAATACAATATTTAAAATTGTCGGTGCAGTCGTCCTTGGCCTCATTGGCTTTTTTGTCTTTGGCTTTTTATCCGCTATCGTTGGCGCCGTCATTGGGGGCTTTCTTGGCCCTATCGCCATCAAAAAGTTTTTAGATGCGAGATAGGCGGCCGGGAAGACGGGGCGAGCGCAAGCAGCCCGTTGCCGGGGCTACTACACTTCGGCCTTGGACGCCAGGTTCTCGGTGTCGCCCTCGCTCGGGTCGCTGGCCGTTTCGACGGCCTCGTCTCCCGAGTCCGCCTCTGCCGGACTCAGATCCGGATGCAGGCCAGCCCCCCGAGCTTCCTTGCGCCGGTGGCGGGCCTCCGCCTTCTCCTCTTTCTTCTTCTGCTTCCTGAATTCCTTCTGACGCTTCTCGAAGCTGTAAAGGTTGCGCTTCGCCAATTGTCACCTCCTTAGGTTACGGGAAAGGGATAAGGTTCCGTCGGCGGGAGCCGATGGAGTCCCGATCGATCAGGCGCTGGTGCTTCAGACCCTGGTCACGGGCTCGGCGGCCGAGCCCTTCTTGTCGTTGAACCACTTCACGGCTCCGGTCGTACGCATTGCCGTAATCCTACTGATTTTCGATTCGTCGGAGTGTGGCGCTACATTCGTACTGCAGCATCCGTTACGCATCCCGACTTCTCGTGTTGGCGGGAAAACTTGCCGCGCGAGTGGTGCCCCCAACCGTTGAACACGCCTGGTGGGGAAGCCAAGGCTCTGCCGCTTCCTCTGTGCCGATCGCCCGTGCGAGACCTGGTGAATATCGACAAAGCTCCGCACCAACGCAAGCTTTCATACGGATTTCGACAATCCCGTAATCGGGAAGTGTATAGGGTACGCGAGCGGGACAGAAAAGACAAGTGGGGCGGGGCCCTCTTCTCCGGAGAACCTTTGAGGTAGATAGTCAGGGTCTCTTTATGCTCAAAATTATACCCCATAATCTGCCACACGGTGCAAAATGACAGGTTGAGCACGCCGCTGAGGGTTGTGCAGATCATTGCTGCCATTACCCCTCATAGGTCGACTTGGGATATAATATGCAAGACCATTGGGTCATCAGATCACCTGGCATTATAGAGTGAGACAATGGCAATCACAAACCCTTTAGTCATTGGCCTTGGCGGGATCGGCAGTCTAGTGGCATCTTTACTCGTCAAACTGGGGATGCAGGTCACCGGTATGGACAGGGAAAATGGACATCACGTACCGCAAACGATCGATTTGATTATCGGTGACGTCACACATCCAGATACACTGGCAGGCGCCTTGCAAGGTAAGGATGCGGTCATTGCCTGTTTACCCTACCCCCTCATCCTCACCGTTGCCCAGCTTGCTCATCGAGCCGGTCTGCACTATTTTGACCCTACCGAAGACATTAAAACGACGCAGGCCATCCGCCTGCTAGCATGCGACGCCAAAGGGGTGATGATTCCGCAAAACGGTCTAGCGCCGGGTTTTATTGGCATCTTAGGCGCCCATCTGGCGTATCAGTTTGATGTTGGAACCTTGCGTCATATCAAAATGCGGGTCGGCGCGCTGCCTCAGCACCCGATCGGTCAGCTAGGCTATGCCGGCAACTGGTCGATGCAAGGGCTGGTGCATGAGTACATCGCCGAATGTGACAGCATTGCCAACGGTAAACGTCAGACAGAGCGGGCCTTGAAAAACCCGGAAATCCTGCGTATTCACGGCGTCGAATACGAGGCGTTCACCACCTCAGGCGGGCTCGGTACGATGACCGAGACCTTCGAAGGTAAAGTCGAGACGATGGATTATAAAAGTATTCGCTACCCGGGACATTTGGAGGGGATGAAACTCCTGATTGAAGAGCTGCGCTTTCGAGACGATCCTGAGCAGCTGGTCAAATGTCTCACCAATGCCTTGCCACCCGATGACCAAGACCGGGTGTTGATTCACGTGTCGGTGCAGGGCAGGATAGGCGGAAAGTTACAAACCCGGGAATTAGTTACTGACTACAAACCCATCCATATCGATGGTCGACCCTATACCGCTATCGCCTGGACCACGGCTGCAGCGATTACCGCAGTGATCGAGTTGGTCAGCAACATGACGCTGCCGCAACAGGGTTTTGTCAAACAGGAAGAGATTCCGCTGCACGCCTTTTTACAAGCCAGCACAGGGAAATTGTATGCTGAGCATCATCCCACCTTGGCGGCTTTAACGGGTGTTTGAAATCACGCCGGCCTAACCATCTCCCAGACCGATCACTCATCCTGGAAAGACTTCACCAGCTCCTCAAGGAGGCGATTCCGCCTCGCAGGCGTTTCTTCCTGGGTACAGATTATTGCGGGGACCGCGCGGTCTCTTTATACTGGCCTTGGGACGTGGTAACATGCTGATATCAAGACATACAGTCATCTCCCCAACGGGGGTAAGATGCGAGAGGAAGCAAAACAAGGATCTTCATATGATACGATGGAAAACAAGAAGCATGCTGCTAAGCCTCTTAATAGTGGCTCTCATCGGTCTATCCCCACCGGCCAGTAGCGCTGAAGCCCTGGTGTATCCGAGCGCTGAAGCGGTACAACCATTGCTTGTCGGCACTCAAGCACCGGGTGGGATTTTAAAAACCGCCGGTGGTGCGTCCTTTGACCTCGCTGCCGCTTTGCAGGCAAAGCCAACCGTGTTGGTGTTTTATCGCGGCAGTTGGTGACCTTATTGCATGAAGCAGCTGGGTCAGCTGCAACGCCTTATGCCTGAGCTGCAAGCCCTTGGCTACCAAATTTTGGCCATCAGCGGTGACGCCCCGCAGCAAACAGCGAAAGTTACGACAAAACGAAAGCTAACCTATACCGTGCTGTCGGATGAAAATATGGTGGTCACGCGGCAATTCGGTATCGTTTTCAAGCAAGGCCGATGGCTCCTGCCGACACCCGCTGTCTTTATTGTCGGGATGGACGGCCTGATCCAATTCCGCCATGTGGATGCCGACTACCAGAAGCGCTTGAAGCCGGCATTACTGCTTGCCGCCGCCAAAGCAGTACGCCAATAACCACCTTATCCACCGGCGTGCTTTTCACCTAGCAGGTGTAACATCGCGTGGCTCTTCCACGATCTCTCAGAGTTGCTGGCGCGCCAACCGCGCCCCGGCGACCATTGCCGCCAGTTTGGCTTCAGCAACCGCGCCGCTCAGCGGCATCAGGCCGCAATCCGGCGCTGCTT
>JAPULM010000353.1 GCA_027294925.1 bacterium | reverse complement strand
TTGTACGAATAATGGTTTACAAGTCGACCGCATAGCTACCCAGCGGTCATCGCAGAGTTTCATGTGCCAGGTCCAAAACCTTCTCCGCCATGGTCGCCAGCATGCGCCAGGCGGTCTCGTGGTGCCGGGTCGCCTCGACATCGTCGTAATACGTATCTAGCAGTACATACGTGCAGCCTAACGCCTGTAGGGCTTCCAGATCGCGGCGCACCTGGTCGAGCGTGCCCTCTCCCATCACCCGCTCATCCTCGGGCATGGGCTGCGACGTCAAGCGTAAACGAATGCGTGGACAAAGCTCGGGAAGCGGACGGTTTTCTGCCTCGGCAATGGCGTTGAGGCGTGGTAACAACGTGTGCTTAAACGGCTGCCAGCGAATCCGGATGGGATGCCAGGCCGTGCCATAGCGCACGGCGCGCCGCAGGGCGGCGTCGCTCGCGCCACCCACCCAGATCGGCGGATGGGGCGACTGGACGGGACCCGGCGCGGTATACACATCCTTAAACGTGACGAAGCGGCCCTCATACGACGCTTTATCCGTGGTCCACAGCCGCTTCAGGGCATCGAGATATTCATCCGTTATGGCACCGCGCCGATGAAACGGCACCCCCAGTGCCTCGAATTCATCCTGTGCCCATCCGACGCCGACACCGAGAATAAACCGTCCCCCGCTGAGCTGGTCCACATTGGCGCCGACCCTGGCAATCTCGAGCACATTGCGGTACGGCAAGATAATGACCGTGGTCCCGATCGCTATCGTCTGCGTGATCCCGGCCAGCCATCCCAAGGTGCTGAGGGGTTCATAAAACGGCGCTGGATAGCGGGACTGCACATCCGGCGTGATGGCAATGTGATCGGAGGTCATCAACAAATGATAGCCGAGAGTTTCGGCGAGTTGGACCCACCGCGCCAGGCTCTGGGGGCTCGCCCCCGGGCCGAAGTTAATGAGGTTGACACCGACTTTCATGCGGCACTCCTTGGGCTCCAAACCACCGATTCGTCGTTCTCACTCGATCGTTTCCCCGGGCTGGTACTGTATCGTTAACTTTCCACCGCAACCGTGACGTGTGACGTGTCTTGTTTGGCCGCGCTGGCGTACTGATTCTCCGGTATTGGCAGCCCCAGGTTGCCGTGCAGGGTGTCGGCTTCGTACTCGGTCCGAAATAAACCGCGTTCTTTTAAAATGGGTAAGACATAATCGATAAAATCAGTTAAGCCATCGGGCAGTACGGCGCCGCTCAGGATATAGCCGTCCGCCGCGCCGGCTTCAAACCACGCTTGCATGGTATCCGCAATGTGCGTCGGCGTGCCGATAAACGCGTGTTTCGGCGTCGTAGAGCGCAGCGCCATCTGACGCAGCGTCAAGGTCTCTTCTCTGGCTAGTTGTTTGATCCGATCCGTGGTGCTTTCCCAGCCATTGCGGCCAAAATCCCCGAGATCGGGAAACTGGTCATCCAGCTCGAATTGGGTAAAATCGAGGTCATTGAAATACCGGCCCAGGTAATTCAAGGCGTCACCGATCTCAACGAGGCTAGCGATCTCCTGGTACTTGTGTTCGGCTTCCTCCGGGGTGTGCCCAACAATCGGAGAGCAACCTGGCATAATCAAAATCTCCTCCGGCTGCCGGCCGTACTTCGCGGCCCGTTGTTTGACGTCTTGATAGAACGCCACCCCCTGCTCCAGCGACGCCTGACCGGTAAAGACGGCATCGGCCACCCGCGCCGCAAATTCCTTGCCGGCTTCCGATGAGCCCGCTTGAATGAGCACGGGCCGCCCTTGTTTGGAGCGGGAGATATTAAGCGGGCCTTGCACGGAGAAAAATTCACTTTTGTGGTTGACGCGATGCATTTTCGCCGCATCAATGAAGACTCCGGTTTCCTTATTGCGCACGAAGGCGTCGTCCTCCCACGAATCCCACAGACCCTTCGTCGCTTCCAAATACTCATGCGCCATGCGATAGCGCAGGTCGTGTTCCGGATGTTCCGGCTTACTGTAATTGAGCGCAGACCCTTCGAGCGGGGAGGTGACGATATTCCAGCCGGCTCGCCCGTTGCTGATGTGATCGATCGAGGCAAACTGTCGCGCTACAGTGTAGGGATCGCTGTAGGAGGTCGACAAGGTGGCAGCCAGGCCAATATGGGTCGTCACCATGGCCAGCGCTGCCAGCAAGGTCAGGGGTTCAAAACGATTGAGAAAGTTCGGGTGCGACTTTTCGCTAATATAGAGACCGTCGCCAAAAAACACGAAGTCCAACTTCGCCGCTTCGGCTTTTCGCGTCAGCTGTCTGTAGTAGTCCAGATTGATCGCGGCATCGGCTACAGCGTTTGGGTGTCGCCAAGACGCCATGTTGCTACCCGTGCCGGCAAGGAATGTACCGAGACGCAACTTACGCTGATTCATCATGTTCACCCCCACCTTTTACGTGACGTGACGTGACGTGACGTTAAACATCCTTCGAGAAACCTCCCCATAGCCAGTTGCCATACTTCACGATACGGTGACCGACGTCAAGACGTCGCTGAGTAACTTGTAGGAATGCAGTCGCTTTTGAAAATCCTTCATGGCCGTGACAATAAAGAGTTCATCAACCTCATAGAGACGCTGCATATCAGACAGTTTCTTCTGCACCGTGTCCCGAGATCCGTGGATTGTTTTGCCATCTTGCACTTCAATAGTGTAGTTTTCCTGAGACTGCTTGGCGAATTCCTCCGCCGCCTCCTGCGTTCCGACGGTAAACGTTCTGCCGCTTTCCAAGCGAATTCTCACCATCTTGATCTCGGCGGCATAGTGCTTGGCTTCCTCGTCGCTATCCGCCACAATCACGGGGAGGGCGAGCATCGTCTGGGGCAGGGTACGCTTCGTAGTGTCAAAGTGTTTGCGGTACGTTTTCACCGCCTCGTACATCACGGGTTCATTGTTATTGAGAAACAGGGCAA
>JAPULM010000352.1 GCA_027294925.1 bacterium | reverse complement strand
CATGTACCCCTTTGCTTAACTTCTTATGGATGAGATTTGTAACCTAAGTTTTGCATAGTTTTACATCGTCGGCTAGCGGCGGATACGCTGCAAAACGTCGGTGACTGAAGCTCTAGGCTCGCGACGGGCAACGCCACTGCGGACAGCTGCTTCAGTAACAGCTTGGGCTACAGCTGGTACGACGGCTTTGTTGAAAACGGTCGGCGTAATGTATTCTTCATGCAGATCTTCTGGCTGAATAACGCCGGCAATCGCATACGCCGCGGCGCGCTTCATTTCTTCATTGATCACCCGAGCGCGGCAATCGAGGGCGCCGCGAAAGACACCGGGAAACCCCAAGACATTGTTAATTTGATTGGGGTAGTCAGAACGCCCGGTCGCCATGATACGAACATAGGGAGCGGCTTCCTCCGGCATGATCTCGGGTGTTGGGTTGGCCATTGCAAAGACGATCGCATCACGATTCATCTTTTTCACCATGTCGACCGTAAACGTACCAGGGCCGGATAAGCCGACAAACACGTCTGCCCCCTCAATGACCTCAATCAGTCCGCCTTTTTCTTGGTTCGGGTTGGTATTTTCGGCATACCACTGTTTCATAAAGTTCATGTTGTCGGTGCGGCCATTGTAAATCGCCCCGGCTCGATCACAGCCAATAATGTTACGTACGCCATAATCCATGAAAATTTTGCTGACTGCAACGCCGGAGGCGCCGACACCGTTGAACACCACCTTCAAATCCTGTGGTTCTTTTTTGACAACACGCAGGGCATTGATGAGCGGCGCAAGGGTTACCACCGCGGTACCGTGTTGGTCGTCATGGAATACCGGGATATCGAGTTCACCCTGCAGCCATTCTTCGATCTCAAAGCAGCGTGGTGCCGAGATGTCTTCCAGGTTAATACCGCCGAAAACGGTGGCAATCCGCTTCACCGTGTCGACAATTTCGCGCGGGTCTTTGCTGTCAATACAAATAGGGAAGGCATCGACCCCTGCGAATTCCTTGAACAAGGCGCATTTACCTTCCATAACCGGCATGGCTGCAGCCGGCCCGATGTCGCCGAGGCCAAGCACTGCGGTGCCATCAGTTACCACTGCCACCATATTTTTTTTGACGGTTAGGTGATAGACATCTCCTGGTTCATCATAAATGGCCATACAGACCCGGGCCACACCTGGTGTATAAGCCATCGACAGATCGTCGCGGGTGCGGATCGGGGCGCGGCTGTTGACCTCAATTTTGCCCCCGAGGTGCATCAAGAACGTACGATCTGAGTGATGAATGAGCTTGACGCCTTCTATGTCGCCGACGGCTTTGACTAGGCTACTGGCGTGCTCTTGATCTCGGCAATTAATCGTAATATCGCGCACCATAATGCCTTGTTCTACTGAAACAATGTCGATGGCGCCAAGATCACCACCTAGCTGGCCAATCTTTGAGGTCAACTGCCCAAGCATACCGGCGCGATTTTCAATCTCCACCCGGACGGTCACACTATAACTGGCACTTGGGGTCACATCCATACGCCTTCTCCTTAACTGAGCTAGGAACTTTCTGTATTAGCCGTTCTAATTCGATCCTCGCAGTTGCGGCGATTAAACGGCAGGGGGGAAGATATCATGCATTTCTGGTATTACCCATAAAGGGGCCTCTCCATTGGCGACGCGCTGGATATTGGCATAACCGTTGCCAAATCGTTTGCGAAAACTGTCGACGGTCGGACCGGCACTGTGCGGGGTCAGGGTGACATTCGGCAATTTGAGCAGCGCATTGGCCGGGTCGGCGGGCTCATGTTCCTGGGTGTCAAGGCCAGCAGCAAGAATCTGGCCGTTTTGCAACGCGTCGATCAATGCGTCTTCTTGCACGACGGGGCCACGGCACGTATTAATGAGAATGGCCTTGGGTTTCATTCGGCCCAGTGCCCGGGCATCAATCATACCACTTGTCGAATCGTTTAACGGGACATGCAAGCTTACCACGTCGGAAGTTTCGAGTAAGGTTTCAAGCGGTACGAAACGAGCACCCAAGCGCTCTTCGACCTCGGGACTCTGACGAATCTCATCATAATAAATAATATTAGCATCAAATGCTTTGAGGCGGCGTGCCACCTGTTGCCCGATATTGCCCAGACCGATCAAACCAACTGTTTTACCCTCAAGTTCGTAAATGTCAACTGTACGCGCGATGCCTTCGTTCCAGCGGCCGGCAACAACGTTTTGGTGATAGACGACCAATTTCCGATAAACCGCTAGAATGAGTAGAATGGCATGCTCGGCTACGGCAACTGAGTTTGCTCCACCGTTCGTGCATATTGGCACGCGAGCTTTGCGCGCCCCAGCGATATTGACGCGATCATAGCCTGCGCTTAATACCTGCACGAGTTTGAGACGCGTTGCCTGAGTAAATGCCTCGTCTGGCAAATGACGGACAAAGCCCATCAAGTATTCAGCGTCGCGCATCGCGGCGGCGATATCTGCAGGACTTGTCTCAGGGGGGAGGTGGCGTAATTCGAACTGGGGTGGCTTTAAGGTCTGAGCCAGTTCCTGGATGTCAGCCGGAAGCTCAATGCCTTGTGTAAAGACGACCGTTTCCTGTGCCATGCTGCTTTCTACCTCAGTATGCGTGTGCTAAGTCGATGCCGGCGATGGCGTCTCAAGACACCACATTGAGTTACCTTACCTTGGTTAGCGTATGACTGCAAGCGTTATTTCCTCAGCTATTTGGCAAAGCTCGTAAGCCATTTTCGGTAGGGCATGAAGTCGGTCAATATTGCCCCTAGACATTGCTGCGAAGTTTGGGTCAACATCGACGCAAAGACGCGCATGGGGCGGAGACATATCGTATGGCAAAGGCTATTCTTGGTTGTTGTTTTTACCGCTCTTAAATTACGTAACCGCCTATGATATAAATGTTTACCGGTAATTTTTAAGACATCCTTGTTAGTTGGCAAGGGGTGCCGTTTGACATCATCTCAAGAGTTGGCATGCTAATTGCTCCA
>JAPULM010000351.1 GCA_027294925.1 bacterium | reverse complement strand
AACAGTTGGGCGATGGCAAGCACAGCACCGAGTGCCGCACCGCGGAACAGTGGACGCTCAGTCCGTGGAGGTGTTGAGTGCATTGGGATTCTCCTGTGGTAATGATTGAGTGAGTATGGCGTAATCTGCGCCGTCATGGCGAGCCTTCCGGTCATGAGGCCGAACCAGCCCGCGTGCGCCGACTGGTTCAGTCTATGCGAGACTGACATCATTCTTGGTGCAGTTTTGCTTTTGTTTTGAATTTGAAGTTGCTTTGTGATTTTCCCTCCTGTTTTTGGATTCAATGAACATTCGGACAAACCCAACGCCGCGCATCAGCCGCGCCGTTTACGGCGTCGGCTCTCCATGCGCCTGTTAGGCGAAGGTGTTATTCAGTCCACGGTAATAACACGTGTCTTCCTGTAACCTTGCCGGTGGAGATCGGGCTTCCCATCTCCATTCAAATCTCATATTGCCACTTTTTTTGAGCGAACTAAAAGGAAAATCTAGTTTAGGACCAAATGAAATATCACTGCCTGATCGCCGCCCACACCACATCTACTTTACTTTCCCGCTAACTCCTTTGCCCGAACCACGATATGCTCCGGTGTGAAACCAAATTTCTTCTGCAGTTCCTTCAACGGTGCAGACGCTCCGAATGTGTGCATACCAATGTTTTGACCGTCAGAGCCCGAATATCGCGACCAGCCAAAGGTTGAGGCTTGTTCCACGGAGATTCTTGCTTTTACATGAGGGGGAATGACAAGTTCTCGGTATTCCTCACTCTGCCGCTCAAACAGTTCCCATGAGGGCATGCTCACCACACGAACCTTGACTCCATCGACTGTCAATCTTTCGTAGGCATCGATACACAGTGATACCTCACTACCGCTGCCTAGTAGCAAGACTTCAGGTTTACCGTCAATGGCGTCGGCCAACACATAGGCACCCTGTGCGAGCCCGGATGCTGGCGCGTATTTGGTGCGGTCAAGGGTTGGAAGCGCCTGCCTGCTAAGAATCAACGCTACTGGTTCGTGATGCAGTTGCATGATCACATACCAGGCCTCAGTCACTTCGTTGGCATCAGCTGGTCGCAAGGTGATCAATCCCGGAACGGCTCGCAGGGATGCAAGTTGTTCAATGGGCTGATGGGTTGGTCCGTCCTCGGCAACGCCTATTGAGTCATGAGTGAAGATATGAATCACCGGAATTTCCATCAGCGCGCTGAGCCTGATGGCCGGTCGGGCATAGTCGCTGAAAATCAAGAAACCCGACCCATAGGGCCGTATCTTTGAGAGCGACAACCCATTCAGGATCGATCCCATAGCGTGCTCGCGAATCCCGAAATGTAAATTGCGCCCCCCATAGTTTTCAGCAGTGAAATCGCCGGCACCTTCAAAGGAAAGGCGGGTCTTGGTCGATGGGGTCAAGTCAGCCGAACCTCCGATCATCCATGGAACATTCTTAGCGATTGCATTGAGGACCTTGGCTGAAGCTTCGCGTCCAGCCATACCCTTTCGATCCGGGGAAAACGACGGCAATCCTTTGTCCCATCCATCAGGTAGCTGGCGATGCTGCATCTTATACAGGTGATCGGCCAACTCTGGATATCGTGCTTTGTAATCATCAAACTTCGCCATCCACGCTTCACGTAGCTCGTGACCGCGCTTGCCAAACCCCTCCTCGAAGTGATCGTAAACGTCTTGAGGCACTAAGAACTTTGCATCCTCTGGCCACCCGTACCGTTTCTTGGTCAGCCTAATCTCATCCTCGCCTAACGGCTCGCCGTGCGCTGCGTGGGTGTCTTGCTTATTGGGCGAGCCCCATGCGATATGACTATCAACAATGATGAGGGTCGGTCTATCGTCTGTGTTCTTGAATGTTCTAAAAGCTCGTTCGAGCGTTTCCAGGTCATTCGCGTCCCCGACGCGGGTGACGTTCCAACCGTAGCCGATAAAGCGCGTTGCCACATCTTCACTAAATGCCCAGGCAGTGTGACCCTCAATTGTTATCTTGTTGTTGTCGTAGATCCAACAGAGATTGGAGAGACCAAGGTGGGCGGCCAGTGAAGCAGCCTCGCCAGACACTCCTTCCATCATACAGCCATCACCACAAAGAGCATACGTTTCATGATTGAACAATTCGAAGGCGGGGCGGTTAAAGTACTGAGCCATCCACCGCTCGGCCATGGCCATGCCTACACTTGTTGCAACACCCTGACCCAAGGGACCAGTTGTGGTTTCAACTCCAGAGGTCCAGCGGTACTCCGGATGACCGGGGCATTTACTGTGGAGCTGGCGAAAACACTTAATATCATCGAGGGGTACCGATAACTCGCCTAGTCTTTCGTATTTGGGATTTACGGCTTTCACGCGGGCCAGGTGCAGCATGGAATACAGTAGCATCGACGCGTGACCAACAGAAAGAACAAATCGATCCCGATTCGGCCAGATCGGGTCGTTAGGATCAAATCGCAAGAACCTCTGCCAGAGGCAGTAAACCACTGGCGCCAAGGCCATTGCCGTTCCGGGATGGCCCGAGTTGGCTTGTTGCACAGCATCTATTGAAAGCGTGCGAATGGTATTTATGGACAATTGATCGATGGTCGCGCTTTCTGTTGTTAGATTTTTCATTCTAGTTCTCCTCAATCAGCTATTTAGCGTAGGCGATTCGCAACCAAACAAATTCTCGTTAAAGTTGCCTTAAGCTGTGGGCCGGTCTGGCGTGGTCCGTGCGTATACACGGGCCGTCACCGAACGGACCGTCACCTTCAAGGCATTGTTATGCCTCCGCTCGGTTTGACACTCGGAGCCCGCAATTCTTCGTCAAGACGCTCCGCGATGAAGATTTTGAGAAACGATTGGTACGGGACGTCTCTCTTGTTGGCGAGTCGCTTCAACGCTGCCAACATTATGGCTGGGAGTCTGAGCGAGATAGACATTCTGTCAAGAGGTCCTTCAAACGCGTAATGACCAGGAGCCGTGGAGACTTTCAACTAACTTTGGGCTTGACTCCGGAAGTCGGCAGAAGAAGAAGCTGCTTCTTTTCCGCCGCTTCGCGCCACTCTTGGCTATCGTGTGCGAGTAATGGATTCTTCA
>JAPULM010000350.1 GCA_027294925.1 bacterium | reverse complement strand
GCGGTAGCAGACAGCTCTAACCCCACGGTTTCGAGATAGTCATTCACGTTGTTGGTCATCGATTCGGGGCCGTCTGCATCCGTAAGCCCACAGCATTGCCGCAGCATACCAAGCAGTGGCAGGTAGGGCGTCGTGTTGCCGTAGGACAGGCAGTGGCCCTCCAGATAAGTCACTGGCTGGCCGGTGAGCAGTTGAGCGAATTCGTACAGAAAGCGCGACTTACCCATGCCGGGTTCGCCCATCACCCCCACCACCTGGCCCTGCCCAGCCTGCGCTTGATCCAGCAGTGCCTGGAGGGTTGCCAGTTCCCGCTCCCGTCCAACAAACCGGCTCAACATCCGTCCACCGTGCTGACGCAGCAACGGGTGCCACGCTCCCAACGCCTCAACTGTGTACGCCATCATCGGCTCAGACGGTTCACTGCCACGCACCAGCCCATACGCTTCGCTACGCACCTCGCCGTGGATAAGCTGCAACGTTGCCTCACTGACCAGTAGATGGCCTGGCGTCGCTAGAGACTGAAGACGCGCCGCCAGGTCGGTTGTCTCACCCATTACCAGGGTGGCGTGCTGTGTCTCGCTTCCGCTCAACCGAACCAGTCCGGTGTGTACGCCCAAACGCACCATAACATCCACGTCCTGTGGTGTGCCAAGCTCAGTATGAGCGTCGCTTAAGCGCTGCTGGAGACTGAGCGCTGCCAATATCGCTCGGCGGGGGTGGTCTTCATGCGCCACCGGTACCCCAAACAGGGCAAAAAACCTGGCGTCCCCATAGGGCTGGAGAGTGCCTTCATAGCGCGCCACTTCGACCTCAGCCAGCTTGACAAAGGTCTGCCGCAGACGCTGGAGGGCGTCGAAGCCCAGGTGCTCAGCCAGCGCCTCCGCATTGGCCAGTGTCCCACATAGCACGGTCACCAATCTGCGCTCGGCAGCCAGGACGCGGGGAACTGTCAGAGATGTTTCAGTGGACGGCAGACTCTCAGCGATGACCACGTCGCTCTCTAAGAGGTCCGGCACAGCGGATGTCCCCGTGGCTTCCACGTGGCCTGCGACCTGCTCCCGTTCCTCGACCGCCGCACTGAAGCGATAGCCTTGCTTGTGCACCGTTTTAATGACCCGTTGCGTTCGCCCACTATCGCCTACCGCCAGGCGTACCGCCCGCAGGCGCTGATACAGCGTCGACTCACTGACGAACGTATCAGGCCAAACCTGATCGAGCAGTTCTTGCTTGCTCACCACCCGGTCGTGGTGTTGGATGAGATAGAGGAGGACGGCATACACCTGAGGTTCGAGTGGACAGGACGTGCCAGCATGGCGCAATTCATGGCGCTGAGTATCGAGTTCGTAGTTATCAAAAGCGTAAATCATCACGCCCCTCAACGGTTACTCGTTCGATTGCGCACGCGTGACCTGGTTTCGGTATCCATCTTTGACGCAGGAGGCTGAGCGAGCAGGGCACGGGCCTTCTTTTGGAGCACTGCAACACGAGGAGCTTGCTGAAAAGTGTAACCAAGGTACATCCTTAACTTTCTCCCACCACTACGTAACCCCGTATGTAAGCTGATACGTGGAGGCACTGATCGCGACGGTATCCGGTTCGGCAATCGCCTCGGCGCTGGTGGACTGGTAGGCGCGGATGACATCGCGCAGGTCTTCAGGGTCGCGTTGGCCTGAGAGGCGGGTGGAGTCGGCCAGATCGCAGAACATCACGGTGAGCTGGCGGCGTTCGGCGTCCGGTGTGTGTGGTTCAGGTGGCGGCGTTTCTGCCTGGGTGGGTTGGTCTTGCTGGGCTACCTCCTGTTGAGCTGCTTGAGGAGGCTCTGATTGTGTTTCGGCTTCAACGCTCCAGACCAGACGACCAGCTTCATCGACCACAGGGTGCGAGAAAAGCAACTCGTTTTTCAGGGCCTCAAGGGCCTCGTCATCCAGCTTGAATTGGAACTTGAGCGATTGGTAGGTCAGCCTGCCGCGTTGCCTGAGCAGATTCACAACCTGGTCGACCAGCTCGTAGAAGTCCATCACACCAACTCCCTGGGGTACTGTGACAACAGCCATCCCGCATGTCGTCTGGCATGTTAGCAGAACCCCAGGAGGATCTCCATGCAAGAGGGTGCGCTCATCGAGGCTCTTTGCTCTTCCACCCATCGATGTGTTTTTCCTTGATCAACCAGACGCCATTGACGTTGACGCTGGTGTCACGGTAGCTGCCGAAGGAGCGAAAGGTCTTGTCGCCGGTTTCAGCGTCCAATGCGAGGAGCGCCCAATAGGAGGTGACGCGATAAGCGGACGCCCCCACGCTCTCTACAACCATATGCTGCATCCAATGTTGAAGATTTCTCCCGTGGCCACCTCACCTGACGCCATGGACCATGGGTCATCTTGGCGCATTGTAGCGATGATGGGGGGCTGGGGCAAGGGAAGAAAAGGGGTCCCTATTGTCTTCAGGGCGTTATGGGAATATACTACGGATCCCCCTTTTTGGGTAAACGGGAAAGACCGCAAGTTAAGGAGCAGAAGGTGGAAGAGCAGGACAGGAAAAAGAAACTTGGCTGGCTGGGCTCGATCTTTTCGGGTCTTATGTCCTCCGTATGATGAGCGCCCGCATTGGCCCCGGGTCTCGGGGCATCAGCTCTCGGTGGGCTTGGTAGTCTGACCCCATACCGCCCCTATTTTCTGGGATTGGCGGTGCTCATGCTCAGCTGGACGTTTTACCGGCACTACAAGAACCGAGTGTCTCATGCGTGGGGGAATGGCCTTGGAGCGGTTCTCGCCGCGCTTCGACCTGCCACGGCGAAAGACGTCCGGCTCCTTCTCGGAGTAGGCCTTGTGGCGGTGCTGATGACCTTCCCCCAATGGGGACGGCCATTTTTCCCTAAAACCGCTAACCCCTGTGCGGCGGTGGGGAATCCCTGTGCGTCGAAAAACCCTTGCCGCACCAAATGAAGTGAGGGGATAAAGTGGGCTTCCTGGCGCTTGTTCTGGCTTTGCCAGAGGCGGGTGAGGCTGATGGCGACGTGGAGTTCCCAAGATTTGGCCAGTTCCTGGGCCGGGAGCAGCGTCTTGTGAGCCCGCTCTCCGGCCTGATCCGCATAGCCGAGTATGCACAGCGCAACCGAATCGTGGCTACGGTAGTACAACCCTATTCTTCCACGGCTCACCTCGGGAGCGCGTAACCGAAGACTGTCACCAAGAGCAGCGCCATGTGCCAGATCTGGCTGTCTCTCAATGCTCCCATCTACATCATGACGGCTCCAAGGCCAAAATCCGATCAGCTGCTGAGCGTCAGATTAGCAGTTGATTGACCGAACAGCTTCCTTTATCATCATGTCTATCCTTTTTTTGCCAGAACTTTCCGCCAGTCGTTTTTAACAATGTTGGGGGCTGCACTGCCAAACTGGCGAGGTAATAGCGGTACGCAGTACGCCGCTGGCCCATTCTAGCCTGACGCCACGAGGAGTTTGCAATGCGGTTTGGTTGGTTAACACTCGCCCACTCGCCGTCGCCACAAGAGGACAGTCTCGCCATCGACCAACAATTGGCGCAAGCCTGTTATGCCGAAGCCGTAGGGTTTGATGATGTGTGGCTTACCGAGCACAACTTTACCGGTGAAAGCGTCTATAGTGATCCAATCCCTTTTGCCAGTGCGTTAGCCGTGCAGACATCCCGCGTACGTATTGGATTCGCGGTGATTCAGATGGCCTTGCGACATCCGGTGCGCTTGGCGGTGCAATTGTCCTTGTTGGACAATCTTAGTAAAGGCCGCTTAGATGTTGGTGTAGGACGAGGCTCGATCTACAATGAATATGAATTTGTAGGCTATGGTCTTCGTAGTGATGATAGTCGTTCCCGGCTGGACGAATATCTCGAGATACTGACGCGATCCTGGGTTGAATCGCCATTCGAGTATCATGGCGCCTACTACGATATCAGTCTACCCGGTATCCGTCCCCGACCCTACCAAAAGCCATATCCGCCGATTTGGCGTAGCGTGATTTCGCCTGCCTCGGTCACTGCCTGTGGTCGGCAAGGCGATCCTATTTTGACCGCACGTCTAAGCCTCGAACGAATCCCCGCCTTTCTCAAACAATACCAGGAAGGTCTGGAAGCCGGTGCGCATTGCAGCCTTAAACGACAGCAACTCCTGCAGCAAGCAGCAGTCTGGCGCATGGTCTATGTCGCCGCAAGTGATGCGCAGGCCGAGGACGAGCTAAGCGCCGCCCTGCTGTATACGCGTCATCATATGCAACATGCCCGCGAAATCTACAACCCAAGTGATTTCAAAGTCGATCCAGCCATGCTCAACACCTGGGTCGATCCACAAGTATCGGATGAAGCGGGATTACGCTTCCTGCTTGATACCGGCTCGGTGTACGGAGCGCCGAAACGCGTTAAAGAACAGATCAACGAGTTGCGTGACACGGGCCTCGGGCACTTGTTATGTCAAATGAGCTTTGGCGGCATATCGCATGATAAGATCATGTTCTCAATGCAGAAATTCGGCGAGGAAATTATACCTGCGTTTCGCTAAACCGTACATTAGACATCCTATTTTGGTGTGAAAGAAAACAAATGAAATCAGCAACCTTACGGGAATTGCAGGCGCCTCTCAAACAGCGCTACCAGGACGAACCTGAAGCCGCCATGATTACCCTCTCAGCCCAGGGGGTTCTTGATGAAGGAATTGCCTGCTCGGTGGCAACCGGTAAAGCTATCGTGCAAGCCGGACTTCATCCCGCTACAGGTGGCGACGGTTTGATGGCCTGCTCTGGTGATATGCTATTACAAGCGCTGGTTGCCTGTGCCGGTGTCACCCTGCGTGCGGTTGCAACCGCACTAGACATTCCCATTCGAGGCGGTCATGTGATTGCCGACGGCGACCTGGATTTTCGTGGTACGCTCGGGGTGGACAAAACAGCTGCGGTGGGATTTGCCGATATTCGTTTGCGATTTAATCTTGATACCGATGCAACGCCGGAGCAGCTCGACACGCTGTTGAAACTGACCGAGCGCTACTGTGTCGTTTATCAGACCCTGCAGAATAAGCCGCCCGTTACGATCAACTTGGTTAGAGTCGAAGCCTGATTCTTACCAAGCAAGAAACCATACGCCTTCAGGCTTCAGGGTCGTTTGCCTGCTGTACCATCTGCACCACCTCAATAAGCGAGCTAATCTGATCCTGCGGCAAGGGATGACCTTCAGGCCATGCATGCACCCCGCTCAACCATATCGGGCGAAGACCCGCAGCACTAGCGCCGAACACATCATTAACCGGGTGATCACCGACAAACCATGCCCCCGACGGCCGGCAATTCATTTCGTTCAATGCCAGGGCAAAAATACGGGGATCGGGCTTGTTAATCTGCACCGCCTCGGAGATAACGACTGTCGACAAATAGTGGCCAATTTTGAGGTGTTCTATTTTATCTTGCTGACGATGCACAACACCGTTGGTCACCACACCAAGCCGAATGCCCATTGCCGTGAGCGCCATTAACGTCTCCTCAAGCCCCTGGCGGGCGACGGACGACAACGGAAACCGCTTATTCCAATGCTTCTGTAAACAGATAATGTCTGGTGTTCTCAGCCACCCTAAGCTTTGCCTCAGAGCCGCAAATAGGGCCTCGCGCGGGCGGTAGCCGCGCTCGTCAGCAGCAATGATAGCATCAGCAATCATCACCCCACTGGTAGCGACTAAAGCATCGTTGAAATCACCCTGGAAACGTTCTGCATAGCGTTGAATGGACTCGGTGCGATTAATCAGCGTCTCATCCAAATCGAAGAGAACCACCTCAGGCACGATGTTATCCTCCACCTATACTTCAGATTGAATCAATAATCGAATCGAGACTATGCTCAGGAATGATAGGCCAGATCACGTCATGAAAGCGAATGCGGTGGTCAGATGAATTATTTTCCCGTTGAACCTCTGGTGGCGGATTCATATCATTACAATCACGAAAGCCTGCACCTAATTCGTGCTCGGCACGTTCACCCCAACTACCTGAGCAAACTTATTCCTAGAGAATGAGAGGAGCACACTTCATCATGACCATGCGAATTCTCAATCCGACGGCCAAGCGCAAGGTTGCGCCCCGTGTGTTGACTAGCTTTACCACAACAACTTCGCGCATTGGCATTCTGCATAACCATTCGCCCCATTTTAACCGGCTGGCTGAGGCGCTGCCTGAGCCGCTGCGGGCGATGTTGCATGCCGAGATCGTCGACACCTACACCAAAGAGCGCTACAGCAGTGGCGCCCCGCCCGATATGATCCTAACCCTGAGCCATGACTATGACCTGACGATAACCGGCCTAGCGGCTTGAGGCAGCTGTACATCGTGGAGTGTCCGCGATACGGTTGAACTGGAAAACCTTGGGCAGCCGACCATTCTCCTGGGAACGTCAACCTTTGACGACAAGGCGCGTGCCGAGTTGCGCGGCTGGGGCTTTGCTGATCAGCACTATCTCAGTGTGCCGCACAACCACATCGATTTACCGCAGGCACATTTCAATGAAGTGGTGCACAACCTGGCGCTGCAGATTAGCAGCCTCGTCTGTGTGGCATGACGGCCTTTGGTTCCGAGGTGATCGAGATCGCAGACGACCTCGAGACGTTCAACGCCTATGCTCTGGAACAGGGTTGGTCAGATGGTTTGCCGCTCATTCCCCCCACTGAAGCACGGGTGGAGCGCATGCTGGCGCAATATCCTCAAACGGCCGCCGAGGTGGTGGCTCAGTTACCGGTGGAAAATGCCGATTGCACGGTGGAAAAGATCGCTATCAACGCCGTTATGGCCGGCTGCCGGGCCGACTACATGCCCGTGTTGATCGCAGTGGTACAAGCCGTTGCCGATCCGGCCTTTAACCTCACCGGTATCCAGGCCACCACCAACCCGGTGGCGCCTCTGATCATCGTCAATGGTCCGATCCGTCAGCAACTCGGCATTAACAGTGCCTACGGCTGTTTTGGCCCTGGCCGGCAAGCCAATGCCACCATCGGC
>JAPULM010000035.1 GCA_027294925.1 bacterium | reverse complement strand
CATCTGCATCAAACAAAGTATCTGGTCGATCCCGGCCTCTTGGTACTTCTTCAGAACCTTGTTGACGGTATCGGGGTTACCCATGGCAAAGGCGCCTGAGCGGATGTGGTCGTCAAGGGTCTTTCCCGTCCGTTCTTGCTGTATCGCTGACACCGCGAACTGGTAGGAATTGGGCACCTTGCGCCCTTGCCAGGGCGCGTAGAGATTCTCCGCCATGTTAACGAACCACACCCCTTCCGGCCCGGCGAATTCGAGGGCTTCCTGGTCACTTTCGGCACAGTGGGTGACGCACAGGGCGGCAATCTGATCGTTGATAAAGCTTCCTACTGGCTTGGCATGTTTGATCCCCTCCCGATACATCGCAACCCGCTCGGCCATTTGCTCGTAGCCCCCCAGGTTGAAGCAGAGAGCGCCCAGGCCCATCTCACCAGCGGCCCGGAAGCTATCGGGCTGACTACAGGCAACCCACATAGGTGGATGGGGTTTCTGCAACGGCTTGGGGATGACTGAACGGGGCGGGATCTGGTAGAAATGCCCGTCGTGAGAGAAGGGTTCTTCCGTCCACATGCGGGGAATCATGGCAACGGCTTCTTCCCATTGGGCTCTGGTTTCTTCCGGGTCGACCTGGAACGCGTCCATCTCGATCAGGGTGGTGGAACGCCCGGTGCCCAGATCCATGCGGCCATCACTTATGATATCGAGCACCGCGGCTCGCTCGGCGACCCGCACCGGGTGGTTGTATTGGCCTGGCAACAGAGCCACCGCGTGGCCGATGCGAATTCGCTTGGTGCGTTGGGAGATCGCGCCGTACAAGACTTCTGGGGCCGAACAGTGCGAAAACTCCCGCAGGAAGTGGTGCTCCACGGTCCAGAAATAGTCAAAGCCGACCTGGTCCGCCAGCTCCACCTGGGCCATGACCTGCTGGTAGCGGTCGTACTCGATCCCTTCATAGTGGGGTTCCGGTATCTGGATTTCATACATCAGCCCGAACTTCATTGTTGTTGCCTCCCTTTAGCCTTGTCAAGCACCTTGCTCATCTGCACGTTTGGCCTCCCTGGTCACGTGGCATGACATTGCGTGCGACCTGTTATCCCGTAACGCGTATCCCTATATAGCTCATCTGATGATAGTTGTCTACGGATGAGCTATAAAATGGGGTTCTCATGTCTATCATGGTTGTGTCGGATGTTCTTTTCCATGATAATTGTCATGGCGCTGGCGTCAATAGTGGCTCAAGTTGCCGGTCCCATGGCGGTTCCGGGCCAAACCGCGCGGCTAAGAAGTCAAGGAGTAGCTTTACCTTGTAGGCGAGATGCTTCCGGCGTGGATATACAGCTGACAGATACAGCGACGCAAACGGAAAATGAGTCAGCAGTGCCACCAAGGCACCTTGTATCAAGTGCGGCGCTGCCAAAAAAGTCGGCAGAACCGTAATCCCTTTCTCCTGCAAGGCGGCATCGAGCATGATGCGGCCGTTATTGGTGCTGAACAACGGATCAATGGTCACCGAGAGCGGGCCCTCCGGGCTTTCAAATCGCCAGACATTTCCCGATTCGTGATAACTATATTGGATGCAGGCGTGCTTTGCTAAGTCTCGCGGGTGGCGGGGCATCCCATGTGCCGCCAGATACTGCGGCGAGGCGCACACCACACGACGAAATGGGAATAATCGACGCTCAACCATCGAACCGGGTCGCAACCCTGCATCTTGCAAACTGACGTCAAAGCCTTCCTCAATCGGATTGACGATCCGGTCATTTAAGATGATCTCGATTTTGAGTTTCGGATAGTGTTCGTGAAACTCACAGATAGCCGGCGCCAAATGGATTACGCCGAACGACGTCGGACTGCTGATACGCAGGGCGCCTGTCGGCGATATCCGGCTTTCCTGAACTGCCCCTGCTGCCTCCTCCACCAGCGTGAGAATCTCCACCGCCCGCTCATAGTAGAGACTGCCGAGATCGGTCACCCCAACTCGGCGGGTGGTACGATGTAGAAGCTGTACGCCGAGCACCTCTTCAAGCTGCGTGACGCGTTTGCTCACCGCCGAGGTGGTGAGACCTAACTGCCGCGCAGCGCCTGCGAAACTTCCCATGTCGACGACCTGTACGAAGCCTTGAAGGCTGTCGAAGTGCTCCATCATTCGCCCTTTCATTCTTTCCTATTCGGAAAGAGTTATTTTCCTAACATCCATCTTCTCATCTGATAAGAAACAAATTATAGTATGGGTATCACAGCGGTCCTGGGCAAGCCTCTTTTCACGCAAAAGGTTTGGAGACGAATCATGCTCCATATTCGCAAGAGCGCTGAACGCGGTGTGACGGATCTGGGATGGCTCCATAGCCAACATACATTTTCCTTCGGTCGCTATCATGATTCCCGCCACATGGGTATTTCGGCATTACGCGTGATCAATGACGATCATGTCCAACCGGGCGCTGGTTTCGCCACACATGGCCATCAAGACATGGAAATCCTTACCTATGTCACGGATGGGGCAATCGAGCACAAAGACAGCATGGGTCACATCAAGCGTCTTCTGGCCGGGGAGTTTCAGTTGATGACTGCGGGCACTGGCGTGACCCATAGTGAATACAACGCCTCCGACATGGACCCCCTGCGCTTTCTGCAAATCTGGATTGTGCCGAGCCAGCGCCGTCTTACGCCCGGCTATCAACAAAAGCGCTTTACGCCGACGACCGGCATGCAGCTGATTGCATCTCCAGACGGGCGTGAGGGCTCTCTCCTTTTGCACCAAGATGCCTCCCTTTGCCAAGTGATCCTTGAGGCGGAACAGCATACCTCTTATGACCTGGCGCCAGGTCGGATCCTGTATCTCCATCTGCTCCATGGCGCCTTGACCGTCTGCGGCGAGACCTTGCAGGCTGGTGATGGGATTGCACTCACGCCGGAGAATGCCGTCCACCTGCATGGCGCAACTGACACGGAGGCCTTACTGTTTGATTTGCCCGAAACCCCGTGTGCATGAAAGGAAGAGGGAAGGTGAAAGCAAGGCAAAATACAATGTACCAGGCTGGCATTCTCCTGGCGGTTGTTGTGCTCCTCGGAGCATCAAAGCTTTTGCCAACAGTTAATTTTTTGCATCCGAAGGGAGACTCAATATGAACGACAAACCTGTGCAATGGGCCGGTTTAAATCATCTAGCGCTCATTACTAACGATATGGATTTGACCACGCGGTTCTGGCATGGGGTGATTGGCGCCCCCCTGGTCGCCACCATTGGGAATGCAGCATTCCGGCACTATTTCTTCGACGTGGGCAATGACGCTACCGTCGCATTTTTCGAGTATCGCGGGCATCCGGTCGATCAGTTCGCCAAGCCCTCAGGGGTGCCAGACGAACGGGCCATCCAGTTTGATCATGTCTCGCTCAATCTGCCGGATCAAGAGGCACTGCTCGCCTTGCGCCAGCGGCTCATAGAGCACGACTGTGAGGTCACCGATGTGGTGGACCACGGCCTGTTGAAGTCCATTTACTTCACGGATCCCACTGGCATTGCCCTGGAAGCTTCCTGGTGGGTCGATAACCCCACCGGGCAGGCGCCGCAGTCAGATGAGCGCCGCTATGCCGATACCAACCCGGTACCCGCCGCCAAAGAGCTTCGTGAAACCGGGAAGATCAGCGATTTGCCTGCGACCAAGCTGATCGACGAGCCGACGGGTGATGTGTATGACTTTGTGCAACGCTAAACCGTGGCACAGATAGGCGTGTTGATCTGACGTCGTCCACCTGTAAGGGGCCCGGCTAGATTCACGTCATGTGAGCGTAGGCAAACCTCCACAGGAGGCGGTTCGCTGCCCGGAAGTTGATTGACGGTATAGACCCATAATAGACTTTACGACACCAACAGGAGGCGTTGTGATGACATCCGATCATCGTGCTGAGAAATGCCAGATCACCTGTCTCCCGAACGGCCCCTACTATCTGTCGGGAACTGCTCGCCTCGATGACCCGACGCCGAGAATGCCCCCCAATCCACCAAGCGCCACGGCAGAGTCAGGCTCGACCGTGTCAGACGCCGCGTTGTGTCGTTGTGGCGGTTCACAGACCAAACCCTTCTGTGACGGCACACACAGCACGATTGGGTTTACCGACGAAAAGGTCACCGACGCCAGTCTCGATAAGCGGCAGAGCTATGTCGGAAAGCATATTACCATTCACGACAACCGTACCTTGTGCGCCCACGCCGGGCAATGCGCCCTCGCCGTAGTTTTCAGGCCGCAGAGGCAGCCGTGGATCAACCCGGATGGCGCATCAGCCGAGGAGATCATCGACACCATCAACAAATGCCCGTCCGGTGCTTTAAGTTACACGATCCACGGGGTCGAGTATCGCGATCAGGATCGACCCATGATGATCACGGTGATAGAAAATGGACCTTACGCTGTGACGGGCGGCATCGCACTCAGTGATCAAGATCGGGGGGAGGGGGCTTCAACCGAGCACTATACCCTGTGCCGGTGTGGTGGGTCGAAGAACAAACCGTTCTGTGATGGCACACACTGGCACATTCAATTCAAGGATCCCCAGGATTAGCGCTGTGCACTGCAATTAACCGCAATTGATTCTGCCCTGCTGTCCATAACGCGACGCAGTCGTGCCCTGCATGATTTTGTGATGCCTCGATCGCACGGCTTGTTCCGGCAATAGAGGACGGGTAAAATGGACTCTGTTGCACGTATCGCACACCAACACATCAGGGGGACGTCATGCGAATTGTCACGGGTACGATTTCTCATGAAACGAACGTGCTGTCAAATATTGCCACCGACCTGGCTGAATTCAGCCAACGACGGCTTCTCTATGGTGATCAATTATTTGAACAGTTCGAGGGCACCCAAACGTCGGCCGGTGGCATCATTGAGGGATGCAGACGGCATGGTTTCGAACTCATTCCAACCGTATTTGCCTCTGCGACGCCATCCGGCACGATAACCGCCGACGCCTTTGACACCATCCTGGCGGATATCCTTGCCAGGATTCAGCAGACAACGGATATTGATGCCGTCGTGCTGCATCTACACGGCGCCGGCGTTAGCGAAAACTATCCTGATATTGAAGGCAAAGTGTTGCAGGAGGTGCGTAACATCGTGGGTGCGAAACCCCTCGTTTCCACCTTTGACTTCCATGCCAACTACACGGATCGTATGGTCCGTAACGCCGACTTACTCATCGGCTATGACACCTATCCGCATGTGGATGGTTATGAACGAGGTCTGGAGGCCGTTGATCTTACGGCACGTCTGTTGGATGGCACCCTACAACCAACCAAGGCGTTTAAACAACCGCCGATGCTACCGGCGCTTCAGGCGCAGTTTACCGGCCGTGATCCGATGCGGAAAGTGATACAAGAAGCGCATCAGATGGAGGCGATGCCGGAGGTCGAAAGCATCACGGTTGCAGCGGGCTTCCCTTGGAGTGATATTCCTGAGGCCGGTATGAGTTTTATTGTTACGACCAATGACAACCAAGCACTAGCCGATCAGCTGGCTCAGTCCCTGCACGACATGGTGTGGAATCTCAGGCGTGATTTCCTGGTTCGGCCGACACCGGTTCGGGAGGCATTGCAACATGTCAAGACGGCGGGGTCAAGGCCGATTATCCTGGCCGATATCGGCGATAACCCGGGTGGCGGGGGACCGCAAGATGGTACCTACGTCCTAGAGGCCATTTTGGCGCAAGAACTGGCGGGCGGCATTCTTGCCATGATACGGGATCCGGATGCGGTACAGATAGCGCTTGATGCCGGAGAAGGTCAACTGGTGGAGATCAATCTAGGCGGTCATACCGATAACTTGCACGGCCAGCCGCTCAACGTTAGCGCGCGGGTGAAAACTCTATCCGATGGTACCTTTATCAACGAGGGTCCAATGGGCACCGGAGCTGAGTCCGATATGGGCCCGACTGCCGTGTTGGAGATTGGCGGCAACGATGTGATTGTGACGTCTAAACGGCTGCAGCCCTTGGACCTGCAGGTTTATAAAAGTCTCGGTATTGACCTGCAAGCGAAACGCTTCATCGTGGTGAAATCGAGCGTCCATTATCGGGCCGCTCATGAGCCTATTGCCGCTGAGGTGATTGAACTTGACACCCCCGGGTTGACGAGCCCTCGACTTGCCGGGTTCGGCTTCAAGAATATTAGACGGCCCATTTTTCCACTTGATGTCGAGATGCTCGGCATCACCGAGCTTAAGACCATGCAGCAAGATTAACAGGGCTAAACCGATGACGTCGAAGAAGCGTTTGTCAACGCTGCCTCGACTGGAAGTTTGAAAACCCTGGCTATACGCTACATAACCATATATCCTGTTAATGAGGTGTGCAGGTTCATTAGGCTGATACATATAACTTAAGGCGATTTCCTGCCAAGAATGTTCCGCCTCTCGTTTGGCTGTGCCCCGTCCATTAGATCAATTTATGTGGAGAGCTTGAGTGCATTTCGAGACACGTTTGTGGCGATTTACTGAGGGCGTACGCCTTCGCATTCTGTATGCCGTTCTAATCGGACTTACGGCAACTTGTTTTGGCATCGCGCGCCTGGCGTTATTGGGCTGGTTGATTGGCCGCGTTTTTGCGGGCGATCAGTTGGAAGATTTGATGCTACCGTTGTTTGCCATCGCCGGCGTGATCATCTTGCGTGGTGTTTTTGAATACTACCGCGCTATTGTTGCTCACGAAACGGCAGCCAGGGTGCAATTGCAGCTGCGCCGTCTATTGTTCGATAAGGTGACGGCGCTGGGGCCAAGTTATGTGGGTCAACAGCGCTCGGGAGACGTCACGCTGTCGTTAGTTGATGGCGTCGAACAGCTTGAAGTCTATTTTGGTCAGTATTTGCCCCAACTTATGGTGTCGCTTCTGACCCCCCTATTAATCTTCGCCTGCGTTGCCTGGCTCGATTTATCTGTCGCCGCGGTGATGCTGGGTTTTGCCTTCCTTGCTTTGTTTGCCCCGGTATTGTGGCATCAGCTCGACTCACGTAAGTCACTCGAACGTCGAGACGCTTATGGCGCCTTTGCTGCCGAATTGCTCGACGCCATCCAAGGACTTGCCACCCTGAAGGCGTTTGGGCAGAGCAAGGCACGAGCTGACATCCTGGCGCTGCGGGCGCGCGAGTTATTTCGCTCGACCATGTGGATTCTGGCGACCAATTCCCTGGGGCGTGGCATTACCGATAGCGCGATTGCGGTAGGCGCGGCAACCGCCCTTAGCGTTGGGGCGTATCGTGTTGTTGGCGGTGCGATGGAACTGCATGTGTTACTTGTCATCTTGATGCTAGGGGTGGAGGTGTATCGGCCGTTGCGCGACCTACGGACCGTCTTGCATCAGGGGATGGTAGGTCTGTCAGCGGCTAAAGGCCTCTATCGTATCCTAGATGCCGAACCCGTGGTGCATGACACGGCATCGGTTGCGCCGGTGGCGGATTTATCGCCGGACATTGCATTCGAAGCTGTTACCTTCCACTATCCGGGCAGCCGTCGCACCACGCACCAAAACTTGAGTTTTCAGGTCAAGGCTGGGGAGCGTGTGGGCATTGTTGGGGCGAGCGGTTGTGGTAAGTCATCGATCGTTCGATTGCTGTTAAGATTTTATGATCCTGATGAGGGTGAAATTCGTATCGGTGGTCAGCCTTTACAGGCATTACCTTTTGAAAACATTAGAAGTCAGATAGCCGTGGTGTCTCAGGACACCTACTTGTTCCACGGCTCGGTGGAGGACAATATTCGCATGGGGCGTCCCGACGCCTCCCACGAGGACATCGTGGCCGCTGCGAGTGTCGCCAATATCCATCCGTTTATCGAATCGCTGCCTAATGGTTACCAGACGTTAATTGGCGAGAAGGGTATTAAGTTGAGTGGCGGACAGCGTCAACGGGTGGCGATTGCCCGCGCCCTGCTGCGCGATGCACCCATTCTGGTGCTCGATGAAGCGCTATCGGCAGTGGACGCTGAGAACGAAGCTGTGATCCAAGAGGCGCTCAACCGTCTGATGGTGGATCGCACCGTGTTGATCTTGGCGCATCGTCTATCGAGCGTGATTAATTGTGATCGTATTCTGGCCATGGATCAGGGCCAGATGGTTGAAAGTGGCGATCACCGTACGTTGATGGCGGCGAATGGGGTTTACCATCGGCTGATGGCGGAACAAGTTCGTGATACATCGAGTTTTACGGCCAATGGCAGCTCCCAGGCTATCGGTCGAAGGCCGATCGAGGATGTTGCGGTGGCTGCGAGCGCCGATAACATCCTGGACCGTCCCACCGAAGGGATCTTGAAAGCAGAAGGCATGACATGGCCTGAGGTAGTGCGGGAATTGAT
>JAPULM010000349.1 GCA_027294925.1 bacterium | reverse complement strand
GGCGGTGAATCACATTCCGATCTATATCGGGGCGCTGGCTTTGGGCACGGTCGCCTTGAGTGGCGAGCTTGCCGATGGCGTTATGCTGTATCTGTGTCCCAAGAGTCGCATTCCCACCGCCTTGGCTGCGGTCGAGAAAGGGGCCGCCAAAGCCGGCCGCCCGGTTTCAGACATCGATATCACCACCGGTATTCCGTCCTGCATACACGACGATATGGATGCCGCCATGGAAACGGCGAAAGCCAATCTAGGCTTTTATGGCGGTCTGCCATTTTATAATAAGCTTTTTCACGATAGTGGGTTTGAGGCCGAAGCGGCGAAGCTCGTAGGCGGTGGAGGGCAGGGGGCTACGGACAAAATGGCGGATGAACTGTCAGTGATCGGTCCGCCTGCCCGCTGCCGGGAACAACTGGCTGCCTTTCGCGAAGCCGGTATCCAGATGCCGATTCTCAATCCTGTGCCGGTAGGAGACCAGACCTACGCCCAAGCGGTGCAAAAGGCGATTGAGACGTTTGCTCAGTAATTGGCGGGGCAATTCATGAATCACCTGGGCGCAGCATGCTGCGTCCGGGCGAGGTGACCTCGCCCCTACCGCCCGTCCGGAATCTTCCACCGCTCGCCAATCGCAAAAATCTTAATCGGATCGAGTGTCCCGCCGGCTTGCTCAATAACCCGCCGGAGTTCGCGCGGCGGTTCGTCTATCGGTTCATCCGTGAGCGGGAAGGTGCCCCAGTGACAGGGCAGCATCCAACGCGCCTTGAGGTCGTGAAAGGCCTGATACGCCTCCGTCGGGTTCAGATGGGAGTAGTGCATGATCCAGCGCGGTTCATACGCCCCGATGGGCAGCATGGCCACGTCGATCGGACCGAACTTTTTGCCGATCTCGGTAAAGCCGTGAAAATAGCCGGTATCGCCGGCGAAAAAATAGGTCCGTTCGTCATTAGCAATGACCCAGCCGCACCACAGAGTTGAATTCTGCCACTGGTCGATACGCTGCGACCAGTGCTGAACGGGCACACAGGTCACTTTCCAGCGGCCGTGTTGCGCCGTTTGCCACCAGTCCAACTCGACGGCTTTCCGTCCTTTTTTTTCGATCCATTTGCCTAATCCCAAAGGCACAAACCACGTGACCGTCTGGGGCAGGTTCTCGACTGTATACGCATCCAGATGGTCGTAGTGGTTGTGGGACACCACGGCGAAGGCGTTGTCTGGAATTGCTGCAAGAGGCACCCCGGGCGGATGGTGGCGTGCGGGCAGGAGGGCGCGTTTGCCAAAGTGCGGATCCGTCAGAAATACGTCTGGTCCGTCATGAACGGCAAAGGTCGAATGGCCTACCCAGGTGACGGCAGCCGAGTTTTCTTGTGTGGCAAACGAGCTGCCGTCATTGTCTACCCGAGGAACATCGAGCGGATCGCGCCGCTGGCCGGTATAGGCGCTGCGCGACACGGTCCAGCGGAACAGGTCGGTATAGCTCTTATTCCACGCGCGCCACGGATTAAACCACGCACCGGGTTGGCCGTGTGCGGCGTATAAGAGAGATGGGTCGGGATTCATCTCCGGCGTACGATCAGCTGGAACCGAACAGGAGGCAAGCGCTGAAAAAGCGATTAGGCAGAAGCAAAAACCAACCCCTCGTCCCTTCCCCCTCGTCCCCATCTTACGTCTTATACAGCTGGGCGACAAACTCCCCATAGCCGTTGTAGGGCAGGGTCGCTCGGACTTCTCTTGTCCCCAAGATACGCTCACTGGCCTGCGACCAACGTGGATGCGGAATAGCAGGATTCACGTTCGCAACGTAGTCGTACTCCCAAGGAATCAGCGTATTCCAGAAGGTCTTGGGCTGTTGCTCGACAAACTCCACACGCACGATCGACTTGATGCTCTTATAGCCATACTTCCACGGCAGCACGATCCGAATCGGGGCGCCATGTTGCTTGGTCAGCTCATGGCCGTAGATACCAGTCACAAGGAGTGCCATATCGTTTGTGGCTTCCGCCATGGTCAAACCTTCAAAATACGGCCACGGGTAGGTGTCATTGCGCAAGCCGGGTGCCTGTTCCGGATTGTTGAAGGTGAGGATGCGCACATGCTTGGCAGACGAGAGAGGTTGGACGAGGTCAAGAAGCGCCTTCATGGGAAAGCCCGTCCAGGGCACGGCCATCGACCACGCTTCGACACAGCGGTGGCGGTAGAGGCGCTCTTCGAGCGGCATTTTGCGAACCAAGTCGTCGATATCAAAGGTCTGGGGCTTCTGCACGAGACCGGTCACTTCGATCTGCCACGGGCGGGTCTGAAACCGCTCGACTAAACGGGCGACGAGTTCTTTACGCGAGCTGAATTCGTAGAAGTTATTGTAATTCGCAGCGTCTGTTTCGGTCGTTAAGGGATGCTCCAGTGTAAACCGCTCGTTACGCTTTGCCGGATACAGGTCGGCGGTCGGGCTTGGTTCAGGCATGCCTGGAATCGTGCTTGGCTCGTCCGCGCCTGAGCTTTCGCAGCCGGAGAGGGTGCCGAGCGTACCGATGCCGGCAATGCCCAGCGCCTGTAGAAATGTACGCCGGTTGAGGTAG
>JAPULM010000348.1 GCA_027294925.1 bacterium | reverse complement strand
CGGACCTGATAGAGCCGATCGAAAATGTGGCCGCATTGCTCTGGTGCAATGCCCCGGCCGGTATCGCTCACCGCTACCAGAAGGCAGGCTGTCCGCTCCGGGTCGTCCTCAACTCGTACCACGACGTCTCCCCCCTCAGGGGTAAATTTCGCCGCATTGCCCAACAGGTTGGTGAGCACCTGGACAATGCGTTGTTCATCAATACAGGCCTCCTGGAGGTTGGGGACAATGATCTGCTGCAACCGAATGCCCTTGTCTCGTGCAGGCTTAGAAACTGCCGACGGCGTACAGAACTTCAAGATAGCTGTCGATACTCTTCTCGATCGCCTGCCCAAGGTCGCTGTTTGCCGCTCGAATGTCAACGTGGTTCGTTCCTGTTCCCATGCTCTCATCTTGATGAACATCGCGACGGTCAGAACGAACGCGAGACATAACGGCACCGCCACGGCATAGAAGAGATGAGCTCGTTTGAAGATTTTGTCCTTCACGATATAATATTTCCAAAGTCGCCCCTCAGAAATCGGGTCTGGGACTCCAATTTGACGCTGAGGCTATCAGGCGTTATCAGATAGGGTAGAGAACTGCTGCCATCCGTGTGTAAGCCTCTGAGGGGCCTTAAGTTATTCCTGTCGTGAGTCGATAAAGGCAGTGGACGCAGCGGCGCAATTGCCTTATCGGGCGGGGTCGCAGACCCCGACCATTTTGATGGAGACCGTTAAAATCCGGGAGGTCTGGTTGGATCAGTGCCGACAGTGACATGTCACAGAGATTGCAGAAATATATCTCTGTGCAGATTCCCATATACCTTGCATGGCGTTTCAAAGCTGGGATTCTAGTTCAGGCGTTCCATACCCCACGCAGCGGGCAAGCAACTCAGAATGTGTCCCATTGGACACATCTTCCACCGCCTACCAACGAAGCACAGGTCCGTCCTCTTACCCAACTGCCTACCCCGGAAGCCCTACGCGAAGCATGGCAAGATGTTGTTGATACTTTGGGTACAATTGGACCCACGCCGCTGCCAAGGACTTTTTACCTTTAAAGGTGAGAAGCTTTGAGGGTGTAACGTTATGTGATACCCTTTGCCTCTACATCTTTTGTAACCACGGTTATCAAACCTATGGTTCTGGTGATGATAACCATAACCTCTAACTGAACCAATTTCGTACAGTTGGGAATGGGGTCTATATCGTAGACCCCCGGTTGGGCTATCCCGCTTCGTCCGTATTCTGGTGAGTTTTGGGTTCCTTCCCCCCTCAGAGCCACCAGCCGACTCACTACCTAATCTGCCGCCATGCAATGAAGCTGTATTTCGATGAGCAGGGCGGTAAGGCACAACCTTATCTATACAATCTATAATGTTTACCCTTGCGGTCTTAACGAGTCCCCTGAATGCGAGAGGATACCAGATGAAACTTGACACCCAGATGACCTATACCTCATTCAACGCTATCACCCAAGCAGCCCAGCGTTTCGAACGCATGGGATTTGATGGCGTCTGGACATTTGAAGCCGCCCACGACCCTTTTCTACCCCTGGCGCTAACCGTCGCCGCTACCGAGCGGCTCGAGGTGGGCACCAACATTTCAGTCGCCTTCGGGCGCAGTCCCTTTACCATGGCGCAGGTCGCCTGGGATTTGCAACAAGCCAGCCAGGGACGTTTCCATCTTGGGCTTGGCACCCAGGTGCGGGCGCATGTAGAGCGGCGCTTTTCGATGCCTTTTGAGCACCCGGCGGCTCGGGTGACGGATTACATCCGTTGCCTTCGCGCTATCTGGGATACGTTCCAAAATGATGCCCACCCCAGTTACCAAGGCCCATTCTACCACTTCAAATTAATGAATCCGTTTTTCAATCCGGGTCCCATTAAACAGCCGCATATTCCGATCTATCTGGCTGGCGTGAACCCGCGCATGTGCCGTGCAGCAGGTGAGGTTGCAGATGGCTTTCACGTCCACCCGATGCATTCTGCCGGTTATCTCAGAGACGTTGTACGGCCGGCTCTCGACGCGGGCGCCCGTTTGAACAATCGAACCGTGGACGATATCGAACTTTACGCCCCGGTGTTTGCGGTAAGCGGCGAGACACAAGCCGAGATGGACGCTGCCGAGCAAGACGTGCGGCAGCAGATTGCCTTTTATGGCTCAACCCCCAACTATCGTGTTCTGCTCGAGTATCACGGCTACGGTAGCATCGGTAAAGAACTCAACGACCTGATGCGCAAAGGCGATATGGCAGCGATGCCAAAACTGGTGCCGGATGAACTGCTCGAACAGGTTGCGGTAGTGGCCAGTCCTGCGCAGCTACCCAGCAAGCTCAGACAACGTTATGAGGGGGTCTTGCAACGCGTCTCACTCTATTTCCCAATTTCAGCGACGGAGCCGGAAACAAAATGGCAGCAGTTCGCGGCTGCATTCCGCTTGGTAGCTTAGCCCGGCATCAGCGGGAGTGCAGGCATTTTTCAGGAGTAGGTTTTTCCCAGATGGAAGCTGCCTGGGGGCGTCAGGTTATAGAGGTAAAGGCTCGCCCAGACCAGTCAACAACGACTATTCTGTCGCCTCTTTGTCCATCAGGTCCCAATGGAAGCGGAGCGGCTGTTTGGAGCGAAAGCGTTCGACGCTCTCATGATGATAGTCACTTTGCCGAATCATACTCTGCGCATCGGCTTCCAGATCGAGTGAGGTCTCAAAATTGATATCAAATGTCTGGTTGAGGATATTTTTGGCCAACCCGATCGCGTCAGTTGAGGCATGGCAGAAGCGGCCGGCAAACGCACGCGCCTTTTGCATCAATTGGTCTTCAGGATAAACCTCATAGACCAAGCCAATTTGCTTGGCCTCTTCTGCCCCGAGTGAGCGGCCGGAGAAGATGAGTTCTTTAGCGCGTTGTATCCCAACAATACGTGGCAACAGATACATACCGCCCCAATCCGGCACCAGCCCGATACGCACGAAAGCCTGAATGAACCGGGCACGCTGGCTCGCCAGGATAAAATCACAAGCCAATGCCAGATTGCACCCGGCGCCAGCCGCCGGCCCATCCACCACCGCGATAACCGGCAGCTCGAGTGCGCGGATTTCTTTCAAGCGCTGATGACCGAGGCGCATAGCGCGCCGATTTTCAACCGCCGACGCCTTACTGCGCTCGCCCATGCCCTTGACGTTACCACCGGCGCAAAATGCGCCGCCGGCACCCGTAATGATCAGCGCCTTGATCTCCGTTCCGGCGCCTTCGCTCACCTGCTGCAGGGCAACGCCCATTGATTTGCGCATGTCCTGGCTAAATGCATTACGCGCTTCCGGACGGTTTAACGTTATGGTCGCAATATGATCACGCACCTCGAATAGGAGATGTTCAAACTCCATATGTCCTCCTGGTTAGTTGTAAAATCAACCGTATAGACGCTCGCGACCATGCTTCTTACTGGAAAAGTTGCACCAAGTCGCGCGCTGCAGTCGCCACATCTGGGGCACCGAACACCCCGGAGACCACGGCAACGCCGTCGGCGCCGGCGTCGATGAGTTGCTGCGCATTGCCGATATTGATGCCACCGATAGCAAATATAGGCAAGGTAACGCATTGTTTGGCCTGCTGAAAAATACCGATCGGTGTTCGACCCTTGCTACTTTTGGTCGGCGAGGGAAAAGGCGAGCCAAAAGCGACATAATCGGCCCCTGCCTGTTCGGCGGCAACCGCCTTACTCAATTCGCCATAACAAGATACGCCACTGATGACATCGTCACCCACAATGGCGCGTGTTTCCGCCACCGCTGGGTCTTGCCACCCGACATGGACACCATCAGCGCCAATGTCACGCGCCACGGTCGGGTCGTCATTGACAATGAGCAACGCGTTATAGCGGCGCGTCACCGCTAACACCTCACGCCCTAAGCTGACCACTGCATCGCGCGGCGTGTTCTTTTCACGTAACTGCACCATCGTTGCACCACTTTGCACAGCAGCCTCAACCATATTGACAAAGCGATCGCGCGGCATTAAATTGGCATCGGTAATGACATAGAGGCCCGATAACTTAGATTCCGAAGGCATATGTTTTGTCTCCTACAAAACGCCCTTGAAGACGGGCTGGCGTTTTTCTTTAAACGCTGCGATACCCTCACGCGTATCATCCAATACGTTATGAATGGATACCATGTGGAGTTCAAGCTCCAGGCCGTGCTCCAGGTCGGTCTGCATGCCGCTATTAATAAGACGTTTCATCGTCCGCAGTGCGATAGGGCTCTTTGCAGCCAGGGTTGTGGCCAGCTCTTGCACGGCATTTTCCAATTCCGCTGGCGCTACGACCTTATTGACCAGGTCTAATTCATAGGCCTGCATGGCGTTCAGCCAGACGCCCGTGAACATCAGTTCTTTGGCCTTGCGAATACCAATGAGACGAGGCAGACGTTGACTGCCACCACCGCCGGGGACGAGGCCGAAATTGATATGCTGATCGCCAATTTGCGCGTTATCCGAGGCAATAACAAAGTCGCACACCTGGAGGAGTTCAAAGCCGCCTGCTAAGGCCAGTCCTTGGCATACGCCAATGACCGGTCGCGGCAGGTCTTCAAGGGTGCAAAAGACGTCTTTCCAATGCCTCAAAAAGCGCTGCATCTTGGCGATGCTGCCTTGCATGGCGTCGATGGCTTTGAGGTCTGCACCGGCACAGAAAGCACGTCCCTCGGCCGCAATGATCAACACCCGCAGATTGGGGTCCGCCGTGACCTGTGATGCAACGGCTTGCATGTCGTCGAGCATTTGCGGGCTAATCGCGTTCAGGGCCCGGGGACGGTTCAAGGTCATACGGGCAATGTGGCCATCAACCGTAAAACGTATGGTTTCGTACGTCATCAGTATCTCCGTTACCTGCCTTCCCTGCTGACGGCAAGCGCAAATGAATGGAAAGGAATCGTTGCGCGGTTATAGCATGTTGAGTCTGGGCAATCAAGAAGCCTGGCTACCACTGTCTGGGACACGTTTGCTCTGTTGGATATTCTGTGTTACTCCTGCGTTGAGACGATCAATCATGCAAACGTTTCGTTTTTGGTATAGGAGCCTGCTGTGTCAAGCCAAGACGAACTTTTGGAACAAGTAAGACGAGCCAACGAACGCTTTTATCGCGCCTTTGAGAGCTTGAATATCGCTCAGATGGCGACAATCTGGGTACAGGCCAGACGCGCTCGCTGCGTGCATCCAGGCTGGGAAATGTTAGAGGGCTGGGCGGCCATCGAGCAGAGTTGGGCAGCGATTTTCGCTAATACCGAATACATGCGATTTGTCATTACCGATGTTGCGGTGCGTCTATATGGGAACGTCGCCTGGGTCACCTGTATCGAAAATCTCAGCGATGCGTCAGAGACCTTACAGATGTCACAGATTTTGGCGACTAATATTTACGAATATGACGATGACGAGTGGCGTATCGTGCATCATCACGCCTCGCCTATTTTGCGCCCCATCTCTACGCCACCGGGCCCAGGCTCTGCGACGCTCAACTGAGTGCTGATGGTATCAAACACGGGCCGTGTCTTGACCACTACCCGGTCGCTTGGCTACAATCCCCACGTAGCGACGACTTACATGACCTATCATGAGGTGGTACAGACAGTGCCTCATAAGCAGGTAGACAAAAGTTCTTCGGCTGCCGGGAAAGACGCCAAGCGATGCAAGCACCGTACGAATATAAGCGCCTGTGGCTCATGCGGCATGGCGAAACCTATACGCCTGCACGGGATGTACAGGCACCACGAGAACATGAGGTAGCACTCACCTCGTCAGGTGTCAAACAGATCGAAGTCCTGGCCGAGCAGCTACAGGATCTACCATTCGACGCCATCTATGGCAGTGGCATGGCGCGCACGATGCAGACGGCTCAAATTATCGCCAACCGGCATAGCCTAACGGTTTTGCAAGAAGCTGATTTACAGGAAATGCCGTTAGCCACCGTACAGGGGGCAACGCATCGTGATGTGTCGCTGGCGTACATCGATATCTGCCGTCAACTTGAAGCTGTTGGCCCGGATGACATCATATTGCCCGGGCCCATCAGTTTTGCTGCGTTATGCCGGCGCTATGTGGCGGCGATCCACCGTATCATGCAAAAGCCTGGGGTTGAACAGGCTCTGGTGGTGGCGCATGGCGGGGTGAATCGCCTCTTGTTGTGTACGTTCTTGGGACTGCCCTACACACGACTGTTACGCTTTGAACAAGATAACGGCTGTATTAACATGATAGATTTTGTCAAGCGCGGCCGTCCCTATGTACGACTGATCAATTATACAATTTATGACCCTTGGAAAACGATGTCACCCTTTCGCCCGCCCTTTCGCTGACGCGACGGCGGCGGCGTATGAGGACACGATATGCTGAACCTTTTGTCCCAGCCGTTGTGGCTCATCCCATTTGTTCCGGCTCTTCTTCTCGCCTTGACCCTGCATGAATATGGTCATGCCTGGACGGCGGTCCATTCCGGATGTAGTACGCTAAGGAATAATATCGGTCTTAGAGGAATTGCGTGATGATAAGTATGCTGTATAACGGGCAGATCACTTTGTTCCTGCTGATCGTTAGCGCCCTGGTCATTTCCCTCTCTTTCCATGAATGGGGGCATGCGTTCGCGGCAAAAATGTTCGGGGACGATACCGCCCAACGGGCAGGAAGGCTGACGCTGAACCCATTGGCTCATATTGATCCGATGGGTCTGTTGATGGTTGTGATAGTGGGATTTGGGTGGGCTAAACCAGTGCCCACCAATCCGAGAAACTTCACTTCCCGATGGGCCGATTTGGTTGTCGCTGCGGCAGGGCCGGGGATGAATCTGATCATTGCATTTATTGGGATTAACGCCTATAGCAGCGGCTTTCGATTAGATGCCGAATTCATGCAAGGAGTAGAGATTAGAACGTTTTTTCTCTACCTGACCACGATCAATCTGGTTCTGATGATCTTCAATTTGATCCCACTTGGGGCTCTGGATGGCCATTACATCTTACCCTACTTCCTCGGCCCCCGGGCCGCCGCCACTTATGTACGGTTTAATGCCCAATACGGCAACATGGCCTTATTCGGCCTCATGCTCCTGAGCTACGCTGGCATTCCTGTCTTTAGATTTATTTTTCAAACTGGGCAGGCGATCTTGCCGTATCTCGTCGTGATTTGAAGGGGTACAAAGGAGACCATGATGTCCTACAACGATCTGTTGTACGAAACTATTGACCGTGTGGCTCGCATTACCCTGAATCGTCCGGAGAAACTCAACGCGATCAGTGTTGCGTTACACACCGAATTGTTGCAGGCGGCAAAAGAAGCTGAAGCCGACCCTGATATTCATGCCCTGATCATCCGTGGCGCCGGGCGAGCTTTTTGTGCCGGTTATGATATCACCCCCACCGCAGAGCGTGGCCAGACCCAGGCCAAGCGGACGATTCGCAGTGATATCACGCGTATGGAAGAGACCGTAGGACGCTGGAACATCCTGTGGAACCTTCGCATTCCCACCATTGCTCAGGTGCACGGCTACTGTGTGGCTGGTGGCACCGATATGGCCTTACATTGTGATATGGTGATCGTTGCTGAGGATGCACGTATTGGCTTTCCCGCCGTACGGGCGATGGGCGCGCCGCCGACGCATATGTGGATCTACTCGGTTGGCCCGCAATGGGCCAAACGCTTGTTGCTGACCGGTGACTTAATCGACGGTAAAACCGCCAGAGAAATTGGCTGGGCAGTTGAGGCGGCACCGGCTTCTGAATTGGATGATACGGTGCTACGCTTAGCCGCGCGCATCGGTCATATTGGCAAAGACCTGTTGACGGCGAATAAACAAATCGTCAACAAGGGACTTGAGCTGATGGGCCGTTCGTTGTTACAGCAGATTGCGTTGGAGCATGATGCCGTCGCACATCTGGCGCCGGAAGCGTTGGAATTTAACCGCATGGCGCAGGAACAAGGCCTAAAAGCCGCCCTTGAATGGCGCGATGGACCGTTTCGCACCTGAGTTGTTGCAGGCCCTGGAGCAATATTTTGGCATGCTTCCAATGCCCCTTCTCGCCTGGCAGGATCGCCTCGTTTTAGGTCTGACGGGAAACCGCATCCCACCTTCCCACCTGGCGGGGGAAGGTGGGATAGCCATCCATGGCATGGTCGAACAGAGACGCATGCCGCCTTAGGCTGGCAACCGAAGTAGGGGAGCAGGCCAAATTGAGGCACAGGGGCTTTCGCCGCCAGTTCCGAATGGAACAATCAAGGCAACGAGATTGGGGAGGAATCACAAATGAACGGACCGAATATATCTGTGGAACGGCGCCTTCGTGGGCGAGTACTTGCAC
>JAPULM010000347.1 GCA_027294925.1 bacterium | reverse complement strand
GCCCACTCCAAGTAGTATGACGACAGCAATAGCCAATGTCGCCATCGATAACCAGAGTTGACGATGGTTTGAACGTTTGGACATGAACCAACCCATTATCTTTCTCCTCAATATGCCTCTTGTGTTCCGCCGCAGATTGACGTGTTAGGGGTTCGCCAATGTAACGGTTTTCTTTCGCAGTCGTTAGAAGAAAGCAAATTTAATGCCGTTGTGAATAGGCGCCAGGTACTTTATAAGTAAGGTTAAATAAAACAATGGATTAAATTTTTCATGACTTCTTAGCTATAAGGAATTATAAGACGAAAATGTTAGGCTATTGACAATTATGTCTTTTTCATACATTTTTGTCAGTTTTTTAGTGTCGAAACCAAATGAGTTGTTTACCATAGTAGCCGGTTTTACAACATGGTTAACCTGCCTCAGCGACTATGACAGACCAATCAACCTCGGCGCCGCTTGACTTTCGCAGTGAGGGTCGGTTATAAAATGGGCCAGTTCGGTGCCGTTGTTCTGGCACAAATCGCCTCGATTTCCGTCATCTCCATAAAGGTACAACAACCCTAATTTTTTCTTGCCTGACGTCATGCCACCGTGCGCCTGGCTCGGAGCTATTCAAGCAGTATGGTTTAGGCTTGAGCATGTCGTAACGAAAGCAACAGCACTTGTGCAACGCTCGTGACTAACAGGAAGGAGTCGTCATGAAGCCATTACTTGACCTGATTAACTATGGGCAAAGCTATTGGTTGGACAACCTGTCACGCGCCATGATTCAAAATGGTGCGTTGAAAGCACGGGTTGACGAGCAAGGATTGCGAGGCGTGACGTCAAACCCCGCCATTTTTAACAAAGCCATTTCGGGTAGTGACGCATACGATGGGCAAATCACCGAGCTGGTACGTCAACAATGTTCAATCCAGGATATATACGAACAATTGGTGGTTACTGATGTGCAATCTGCATGCGATACCTTGCGTCCAGTGTATGATGCGTCCGAAGGCATCGACGGCTTTGTCAGTCTCGAGGTTTCACCCTATCTGTCGCATGATACGGAGGGTACCAAGTTAGAGGCGAGGCGCTTGTTCCAGGCCGTCGACCGCCCCAATGTCATGATCAAGATTCCGGGTACAGTGGCTGGTCTTCCGGCCATCGAAGAAATGTTGTACGAGGGCATTAACGTGAATATCACCTTGCTGTTTTCGATTGCCAGGTATGAGGCGGTCGCGCAGGCCTACATACAAGCCTTGGAGCGACGGGCAGCAGAGGGCAAACCGATTCATCATATAGCCTCGGTAGCGAGCTTTTTCCTCAGCCGTATTGATGTTTTGGTCGACCAGTTACTGGCTCATCGCATTCGATCCGCTGCACGTACAACGGACGAGTTAAGAGCTGAGCAGCTGCTTGGCAAGGTGGCAATTGCCAGCGCTAAATTGGCCTATCAGCGGTTTAAATCTCTATTTAACAGCTCGGCCTGGCAAGCCATGGCGAACCAATCGCCCCGCCTCCAACGGCCGTTATGGGCCAGTACCAGTACCAAAAATCCACTATACAGCGATGTGTATTATGTGGAGCCTCTTATCGGTCCTCACACCGTTAATACCCTACCTGACGAAACCGTTGAGGCATTTGGCCAACATGGCTATATCGCAGCCAACAGTGTGGAATCTGATGTTGAGCAGGCGCATCAGATCATGCACAAGCTGACGCAAGTCGGTATCGATCTCGCTGCCGTCACGCAGCAATTGCTAGATGATGGTGTGCAGAAGTTTATCGAACCCTATGATCTCTTGATGCGTACCCTGGCTGTCAAACGGCAAGCCATTTTAGGGGGAATCGGCGGCAGTCAAACGATGTCGCCTGGCAGCCTTAAATCCACTCAGGCATCGACTGCGGCGACGCTTGATAGATTACACTATACTCGGCGTCTTTGGGACGGCGACCCGACTTTATGGAGCAATGATTCTGCCCAAGTTGCGATGGTTCACCAACGTCTCGGTTGGCTGACTAGCCCGAAAGACTTTGCTGCCAAGGCGAGTGCGATTACCGACTGCGCTAATGAGATCAAAGATGCTGGTTTCCGGCAAGTGGTTCTATTGGGCATGGGTGGCAGTAGCTTATGTCCGGAAGTTTGCAGGAAAACGTTTGGTGTGGCCCCGGGATGGCTGGATTTGACCATCTTAGACAATACCGATCCGACTGCGATTCAACAGTTGGAAGGCAGCCTTGAGTTGCCACACACCGTGTTCATTGTCGCCAGTAAATCGGGCACGACCACTGAAACGTTGAGTTTTTATCGTTACTTTTTCGCACGGGTTGCGCAACAAATGCCAGACATGCCTGGGCGTCATTTCATCGCCATTACAGACCCTGGCACATTTTTGGCCCAAGAAGCCGAACGCCGACATTTTCGTTACTGCTGGGTAAACCCTGAGCGTATTGGCGGCCGTTATTCCGCTTTGTCGTACTTCGGCCTGTTGCCTATGGCATTGCTAGGTGTCGATATTGCCGCCCTACTACAACGGGCCGATCAGATAGGACTTAGTAGCGGGCCATTCATTCCTGCTGACACCAATGTGGCGGTCAGTCTTGGTACCATGCTAGGCGTAGCTGCCCGGCAGGGACGCGACAAAGTCACCTTCACCTTGTCAGACTCAATCCTTGCTTTAGGCGATTGGCTCGAGCAGCTACTGGCTGAAAGCACCGGTAAGGATGGCCTGGGTATCACCCCAATCGTTGGCGAACCACTCGCTTCCCCAGATGCCTACGGACAAGACCGTGTGTTCGTCTCCCTACGTACTGCCGATGGTAAGCAGATGGAAATAGAAGACAAACTGGACACACTGGCAGAAGCAGGACATCCTGTTGTCCGCATTGTTATGCATGATGTTTTAGACCTCGGCGGTGAATTTCTGCGCTGGGAATTGGCCACGGCAACGGCTGGCGTGGTGTTAGGCTTGAACCCCTTTGATGAACCGAATGTGGCGGAGGGTAAGACGAACACGACTGAGTTGTTAAAGGAATGGCAGCAGCACGGACGTTGGGACGAAAAACCTGTTTTACAAGAAGGTGAGGTGAGCGTATTTTGTGGGCTGACCGAGTCTTCGGTCAGCAATCAATCCTATGCATCAATTAGTAATTTGCTTGCGACCTTTATCGATACGGCTGCGGCGCCGGATTATATGGCGCTGTTGGCCTATTTTATGCGCACAGAGGAACGCCACCAAGCGATGCAGAAATTGCGTTTGATGCTTCGTGATCGTCGTCGTGTTGCCACCACGGTTGGCTACGGCCCGCGATATTTGCACTCCACTGGGCAACTCCACAAAGGCGGCGCGAATAGCGGCGTTTTCTTACTTCTGACTGCTGATACGCCGCAAGATTTATCCATTCCGGATGCGTCATATGGCTTTGCCACGCTTCAGCGTGCTCAGGCTTTAGGCGATTTCCGTTCGCTCAATGCAAGGGGACGCCGCGTCATCCGGCTACATCTGGGGCAGGACATTGAAGGAGGATTGCAGAAACTCATTGGCTGTCTTGAATCGCACTAAGGGCAAAGCGAATCAGCATGTTTATGACGTCATCATCGTCTTGGGTGCTGCGGTTTGGTCGGACGGGCAGCCCAGCCCCACCCTACGTCGCCGTGTGGCCCACGCCGTAGACTTGTTTAAAACCGGCAAAGGGCGCTACTTATTAGTCACTGGCGGTTTGGGCAAACATCCGCCCTGCGAAGCGCAAGTGATGTATCAGCTGGCGCGATCAGCTGAGGTCCCGGCAGCCCGTATCGTGCTGGAAGAGCAGGCCCTGTCTACCTTCGACAGCGCTACCCGTTGTATCCCTATCTGCCAACAGCACGGCTGGGCATGCGCGCTTTTGGTGACGGATGGTTATCACCTTCCACGAGCTTTGCTTACCTTTCGAGCCTTAGGCATTCAGGCCAGTGGCAGTGCTCCGCAAGCGAGACGCGATGCAAAGCAGGGCTGCAAGCGCTACCTACGCGAAACATTAGCGCTGGTCTGGTATTCGTTTCGAATTATGCTTAGGAAGATAATGCTCATCAAGCATATGAGGTGAGTTAACCATCACCTTCATTTCATACGACAGTCAAGGGGGACCCTTGACACGATTCATGGCGTGTCAGGGGCGTTTCCCCCCTGCGCTCGTGATCCGGCTTCTCTTCGGTGTTCCGAGCCTCCAGGATCGCCTGCACGAGGTCCTCTGGGAATTGCTGCGTCTGCCCTCCTCGAAGGCATCTTCGGTCAGCACTTCATCCATTTCTCTGTTACAATGATTTTGCTATGATCATTAAGTATAGGTGTTACGTCATGTCCAGATTTCTATTTCGCATGTACAACAAGCTGATTTTAGGCCATCCACGGCTCTGCATGGCGATTATTGCCTTGTTGGCAGTGATTGCAGCCCTGCAGGCACGGCACTTCAAACTGGATGCGTCCTCTGAATCATTGGTCTTGGAAAATGATGCCGCCTTGCGCTATTACTTTGCCATCGACAAGCTGTATGGCACAGAAGAGTTTCTTATCATCACGTACACGCCTGTCGGTGACTTACTCTCTGAAGAATCTCTCACGAACCTTAGGGCGTTAAAAAAAGACATCCTGCAACTGGAGCGCATCATCTCCGTCGTCAGCATTCTTGACGTGCCGTTACTCGACAGCCCAAGGATCACCCTGCGGCAATTGCGTGACAAGCGCACACTCGCTACTCCCGGTGTCGACAAACAACTGGCGCACCGGGAGTTTATTGAAAGTCCGATCTATCGCAAACTACTGGTCAGCCCCGACGGTAACACCACGGCCTTGCTCGCCTATTTCAAGCGGGATGAACACTACTTTTCCCTGTTCGAGAGGCGCAACGGCCTGCGCGACAAGCGGCGCGAACTCGGCCGTTTGACTAACGCGGAGGCACAAAACCTCCGTGACGCCTCCCTGGCCTATAAACAGTACCTCGCGACATTCTTGCAAACCCAAGGCTCGGACATTGCCCAGGTGCGCGCTATCCTAGACCGATACCGCGACCACGCCCAAATCTTCCTAGGCGGGGTGCCGATGATCACCGCAGACATGATGGATTTTATTGGGCGCGATATTTCTACCTTCGGCATCGCGGCATTCTGTCTGATCGCGCTTATCATGTGGCTTTTCTTCCGCCAGGCCCGCTGGGTACTGTTGCCGTTATTAACCTCCGGCATTTCCGTCTGTCTGATGGTGGGGGCTTTGAGCTGGCTGGACTGGCGGGTGACGGTCATTTCTTCGAACTTTATTTCCATCTTGATTATCATCACGATCTCACTGACCATTCATCTAATTGTGCGGTATGGGGAATTACACGCGGACGATCC
>JAPULM010000346.1 GCA_027294925.1 bacterium | reverse complement strand
TCCAGGAATAGCGGTGATGTTGGCGTCGGACGTAAGCTCGGCGTCCACTTGGCGGCAGCCGGCTTCGTGCAGGTACGGCTGTCGGCGCGGTACGAATGCTATCCGTCACTAGACAGTATCGGTACATACTTGGCCATGCAGCTTGAGCGAGAAGGTGATGTCCAGTCTGCTCAGACATTTCGCCTCTGGAGCCAGAGCGCCGGGGGTATGTTCGCGCAAGCATGGGTGTCTGCCGTAGCGCACAAAGGCGCATGACGCCGAACAAGGCGCTGCCGGCGTGAGGCGTCACGGCGGGATGTGGCGCCAAGATTTGGCAGCACAGAGTACCTACCGCATGGGGGAAGTGCAACGTCATGTGCCGCATTGAGCAAGCCATACCAGCCTAACCCGGCACGAGAGGGGACGGTCCACAGCAGACGCTTGTCGCCTTTTCCTGTATCCTTGTGTGGGCCGCCGCTCAGTTTGAACGTTAGACCGACGAGGAAATGCAACTGGGAGCAGGAATGTGACACAACTCATCGTAAACGGTCCATCTCGGTTACAGGGCGAGTTCCAGGTCCCCGGGGCGAAGAACTCGGTAAGCAAACTACTCGCGGCGTCCATGTTGACTCCTGATACCAGTGAGTTCACAAACGCGCCCCGCATTGAGGATATCTCTGTAACAGAGGCAATCTGCGAGGCACTAGGCGCAACGATTGAGAGGCCTTCCGAGCGCGTAGTTCGCGTCCAAACACCAGCAATGACAGGTTCATCCGTCCCACCGGGCTTGGCGCGCCGCAACCGTCTCTCTGTGATGATGATTGCCCCGCTGCTGCACCGAAACGGCAGCGCTGTCATCGCGTCAGTAGGTGGTGACCGCATAGGCCCACGACCAGTGGACTTCCACCTCGATGCCTACCGGCAAATGGGCGCGGAGGTGATCGTGGAGTCGGACGTCTACTATCTGAAGGCGGACCGACTTGTCGGGACTGATATCACCCTGCCCTACCCCTCCGTCTCAGCGACCGAGAGCATCCTACTGGCAGCGGCGCTGGCCGATGGCAGAACCTCTATCAGGAATGCGGCCATCGAACCGGAGGTCATCGATCTCGCGCTCTACCTCCAAAAGATGGGGGCGATAATCGAGCACCAGGTAGACCGCACGTTCATCGTGGAAGGCGTTCGCAGCCTTACCGGTGCTACGCACGAAGTCATGCCTGACCGGCTTGTGAGCGCCTCAGTTGGGGCTGCGGCCCTGCTCACCCACGGAGATGTCTTCGTCAGGAATGCCCGGCAGCGTGACATGCTCACGTTCTTGAATACCGTGCGCCGCATTGGAGGATCATTCGACATTGATGCACAGGGTATTCGCTTTTACCGGAGTGGCCCGCTCAAGGCCATCGCCTTGGAAACGAGCGTTCATCCAGGCTTCATGACAGACTGGCAATCGCCATGCGCCGTGCTTCTGACGCAGGCGGAGGGCATGTCGATCATCCACGAGACCGTCTTCGAGGATCGCTTTGGCTACGTCGAGCAACTCAAGGCGATGGGTGCCGTCATCGAAGTCTACGATACATGCCTCGGCGGTAGCCCCTGCCGGTTTGCGACGAAGGGAGCGCGACACAGCGCAGTCATCCGTGGTCCTACGAGGCTGATCGCGGCCGAACTGGACGTACCAGATCTACGCGCAGGATTCACGTCTCTCATCGCAGCAATCGCAGCCGAAGGTCGATCGGTGCTTCTGGATGTCGAACCCATAGACCGGGGCTATGAAAGGATCGACACGAGTTTTCAAGAACTCGGAGCATCAATAGAACGAGTGGAGACGAGTTGAGCGCACAGGAGTCAGCAGCTGGAACACGTGGTCGTGTACCAGCTGAGTGTCAGATTGACCAAGAGTGCGTCGCACCTTGCAGGACGTTTTCACTGCATGAAAGGAGAATACCATGTCAACCCAGAGTCATCCCGACCAGGCAGCCCAGCGATCGCCCGTAGAGACCCTAACCGACATGATTATGGCTTACAGGCTGAGTCAGCTTATCTACGTCGCGGCCCGACTCGGCATTGCCGACTTCCTCAAAGATGGGCCAAAAAGCAGTGAGGAGCTTGCCGCACTGGTCGATGTCCATCCCCATGCCCTCTATCGCGTCCTGCGTGCCCTCGCCAGCAATGATATCTTCGCGGAGACTGAGGGTCGCTACTTTGCGCTGACCCCGCTTGCTGAGCCCCTGCAAACCGAAGTGCCCGGCTCCGTGCATGGCTTGGCGATGATGCATAATCAGTCGCCCCGCTGGCGGGCCTGGGGAGAATTACTCTACAGCGTCAACACTGGCAAGTCGGCCTTCGAGCATATCCATGGCATGAGTAACTGGGAGTATTATGCCAGTGACCCTGACGTTATCGAACAATTTAACGAGGGGATGGCAGAACTGACAAAGAAGGCGACACCCGCTATCGTGACGGCCTATGACTTTGCAGGGCGAAGACGCATCGTTGATGTGGGTGCTGGCCGTGGCCATCTCATGGCGGCTATCCTAGAGCACAACCCGCAGCTGTGTGGCGTCATGGTGGACGTACCGGCCCTCATCGAAGACGCCCGGACGGTGCTGGAAGCAGCTGGAGTCACAGCGCGTTGTGAACTCGTTGCAGGGGACTACTTTGCACCGCTTCCCCAGGGTGGAGACGTGTATATTCTCAAAAGTATCATCCACGGAATGCCTGAGGAAAACGCCCTGCGCCTGCTCCGGAACTGTCGTCAGAGCATGGTGGACGATGGCCGGGTTTTAGTCATCCAGGTCATCGTCCCATCAGGGAATGAACCAGCGCAGATTAAGGTGAGTGACATCCTTCACTTGGTCTCGGGAGGCGGTCAGGAGCGCACGGAAGCAGAGTACAGAGCACTCTTTGACGCCGCAGGTTTCAAGCTGGTCAAGGTCTATCCCACCGCGACATCGTTCAGCATTCTCGAAGGCGTGCCGGCATAGTTGCGCCACAGGCAGATTCATCGAGCAAGTTTTGCTTGAACCCTGCATGGCAAAGAAGGTATCAAATCCCCAAATAGGCAGATTTGATATTTTCATTTTGCAACAAACTTTCTGCACTTCCTTCTTGGACCACATGACCCTGCTCCAAGACATAACCACGATTTGAAAGTTCAAGTGCTTGAATAGCATTTTGTTCAATTAAGAGGATGGAAACCTTGTTGTGACTGATTTCCTTAATCACGCTGAACATTTCTTCTACGAGCAAAGGGGCTAACCCCATGGAAGGTTCATCGAGGATAAAAAGAGAAGGGGATGACATCAAACCACGTCCTATAGCAACCATTTGTTGTTCCCCCCCTGACATGGTTACCACATTTTGAGATTGTCGTTCTTTCAGTACGGGAAATAG
>JAPULM010000345.1 GCA_027294925.1 bacterium | reverse complement strand
GTCATCGGTAGGATTCTGCGTCATCTCAAACTCTCAGCCGACCCGCCGCTGATGGCAGCGCGTGTCTGCCAAGGTACCTTGGCATGGACCTCTAGCTGAGCAAGCGAGCCGCTAAGCGCTTGCTTGGGTGTAGGGGATATGCCGAGGTTCGCCACCTTCACCGTAGCCCTTTCTTTGGGAAGTCCCTCGCCAAATCGAACGTCCAACAAACTCCTTCCATCCTATCGAGCCGCACCTACCACAACTCATTAAAAGAAGGACGTCCATAGGATATTTTGCGATCCGCATAGAGACGTTATTAGTGTATTATTGATTGAGATTTCTATCCAAGTCCGCTAGCTGTTGTGATAGAATTGCCCCCCGTTATGTCCGAAAACAAGACAACAGGAATCCTGGCGTAACGAAGAGGGAGTGCCGACATGATTCAAAATCCGATTCCCTGGCCGCACGGGGCACGATGCGCCGTCGCCTTCACGTTTGACATGGACGCTGACAGCAGTTTACATCTTGCGCACCATACGTCTGCCGATACGCGGGTGGCCGCCATCTCGATGCTGCGCTACGGTCCTGAAGTCGCCGTGCCGCGCATTGTCGACCTATACGCGCGCTTCGGCATGCGGCAGACCTTCTTCCTGCCTGGTTGGTCCATGGAGCGGTATCCAGCCGCGGTCGAGACCATCCTGAAAGGCGGGCATGAGGTCGCGCATCACGGCTACCTGCATGAGCATCCGAATGGGTGTGAGCCCGACGAAGAACTCGCCTGGCTCAGGCGCGCCAGCGACGTCATCGAGCGCATGACCGGTGATCGGCCACGCGGATTCCGCGCGCCCAGTTACCGGTTCTCTCGCCACAGCCTCGAGTTTCTCATTCAAGAAGGTTTTACCTACGATGCGTCGCTGATGGGCGACGACATTCCGTATATCTTGGAGACCGACAAGGGCCAGTTGGTCGAGTTGCCAACGCACTACGCCCTGGATGATTGGCCACATTTCATGTCGTCGAGAGATATGTCCTATATGATGCAGCCCAAGTCGCCTGAACAGGGGATGGACGTCTACCGGGCTGAATTTGATGCCATGTGGGAATATGGTGGGATGTGGATCGCTGTCTGGCATCCGTTCTTGAGCGGGCGCTTAGCCCGGTGTCTGGCAATTGCCAAACTCATCGAATATATGCACGACAAGGGCCAGGTCTGGTTCGCCACCCTCGAGGACATCACCACACACGTGCAGCAGGTCATGGCGGACGGCACATGGACGCCACGCATCGACCGTCTGCCATACTATGAGGGGCCGATTCCTGAGCTCGGCGCTGCCACGCCAACGCTCGCCCACTAGCGGTGGTGGGGCCTGAAAGGAGAGAGCAAGACCTAGACGGTGGTATCGAAGCTGAGGTAGGAGTGGCTTTCCTGTGAGAATAGGAGCAACGCATCGAGTCGGCGCACGTGTCAAACCCTGGTTATGGCGACGGTTTCGACCGAGACCAACAAGTCTTCGAGGGTAAGAACGGCAGGGGAACGCCGGTCGAGGGGGGAGTTGACAGGATTGAAGATACTATGATAAGGTAGGTTTGATTACACTTGCGAATAACAGATTTTCTCAACCCGTGAAGCGATGAACCTTAACGCGACAGTCATCCAAGGAACCACTTCACTTCGTACCCATCAGACCGGTGGTACGTGCTGTTGTGTGGAGTGTTTTGCCTATAGCTCGGGAGGAAGTGGATGAGTTAGTCGTTATGCATCGCACCCATGTGCCAGTTCGTAAAGCCCACGACCTTACCGAGGTCGTGGGCTTTTTTAGTTACCCATAAATTTTTTAAGCACCAGCCCCTGTCCAGAGCGGAAATTATGGTAAAAGGTGATGAAATGAAAATCTACCTGTTGTATGAAAATCAAGATTGGCTGCCACCCCTGCGACGCGAGTTGGACCTTGCTGCCCTGCCTTACGACGCATGGTTTGTTCACACCGGGGCGATCGACTTGAGTCAAGAACCACCGGATGGGGTGTTCTTGAACCGGATGAGTCCCTCGTCACATACGCGTGGCCATCGTGAGAGTGTGGATTATATGCGAGAACTGCTCACGTGGCTCGAAAGTTATGACCGGCGTGTGATCAATGGAAGTCGAGCTTTGGCCCTGGAAATGAGCAAAGTCCAGCAATACACCGCCCTCCGTAGAGCGGGTTTGCTCACCCCTCATACGATCGCCGTTTCAGGTGGGTCGGAGGCTCTCAAAACGGCGGCCCTGCAGATGCCCCTGCCCTTCATTACCAAGCACAACCGGGGTGGGAAGGGACTTGGCGTGCAGCTGTTTCGTTCGCTCAATGCCTTCAATGCCTATGTCGACTCACCGGAGTTTGAAAAACCGGTTGATCATATCACCCTGCTGCAGGAATATATCGAGGCACCTGAGCCATATATCACCCGTGTGGAGATTGTAGATGGTGAACTTTTATACGCCATCCGCTCCGACACTAGCCAGGGCTTCCAACTCTGTCCAGCCGAACGCTGCGAAACCGGTGATGCCTTTTGCCCCACGACCAACAGTCCGGCAAACGGGGTGTTTGACCGTCAGAACCTCTTTGCTCTCCGAGAGGGATTCCACGACCCTATTATCGATCAATACATTACCTTTATGCAGGCGAATGGCATTGATCTCGCCGGCATCGAGTTTATTGAAGATCGGCATGGGAACAAGATTACCTATGACATTAATGGGACCACCAACTACTCTCCGGCGGTTGAGGAACACCACGGTCTAAACGGAATGAGGGCCGTGGTGCGCCTGCTCGAACGCGAGCTGTTGGCAGCTGAACGCCACATGGCGGAAGCACCATCGCAGTGGGCGATGGCGTCTGCATAGCCTGGTAAAAAAGAGGCCTCTATGCCTCATGCTTACTAGAGTTGTTGGGAGGCCAGACGTGCGCCCTCAAGCAGCGTTTGCAGCTTCGCCCAGACGATGGCAGGCTCAACCAGGGACATCGACGTGAAGGTGGCAAATCCACAATTCCGGCTATGACGTGCTCACGACCCACCACGCCAGCAAAGCGTACGAGGCGCGTGGTGCAGTCCCTCATAGTTGTCCCAGCACAGGTGGAGACGCACCCTGTCCGGCGGAATGCCGGACAGGGCATGGTTCAGCGCCTAGCTGTGCGGTTCGGCTTTGACAAAGCGGGGCTTGAGGCCCGCTGCGCTACGATCGAGGTAGACGCCTTCAAGAAAGACGACATGAAAATGTAAATTCACATTGAGGCTACTGCCGAATCGTTGTATAAACGAGACCGCTCCCGGCTGCACGTTCTGCCGCTTGACACCACGTCTGACCGCTTGGTTGACGTAGCAAAACGGTGGCACGGACGATGGTATGCACCTGTGGCGTTAGGTCTCACGATGCAGACATCCCGTAGCGCAACGGAATCGGCACCGACAGAATAGATGGTGTGATTAACTTGTACCCCTCTTTTGTGTGGGGTTGTACTTAAGTACCTGGACATCTACTTTGGCATGTTTTTAGTACCCTTTCTCCCCTGATAGGAGAAGGTAGGGATGAGGGAAACACACATGACGATAAGCGACTGGAGCAAGGTAACACGGCCAATTCCTGTGCCGGATGAATGGACACAACCCTTCTGGGACGCAGCCAAGCAGGGTGTGCTGGCGCTGCAGCACTGCCGGTCCTGCGGACACTTCCAACACCCCCCGTATGCCACCTGTGTGAATTGTATGTCAATCGACCTCACCTTTGAACCGGTTGAAGGCAAAGGTGCCATTTACGCCTACAGCATTATGTACCACGGGGGTGACAAGCGCTTTGCGCCGGCTATCCCTTATGCCAGCATCATGGTGGAACTAGACGAGGCAAAAGGGGCGCTTTTGGCTGGCAATTTACTTGATGCGCCCTATACTGCGGCGAAGGTGGGGCGTCGTGTCGAGGTTGTTTTCGAAAAACTGAACGATGACATCACGCTGCCGCAGTTCCGGCTAGCGCAAAACGAGACTTAGTGCTGCGCACCGCAATGATGCGTTTTAATGGGGACAGATTTAAATCTGTCCCATCAGAAGAAGGTATTTCCGCAGGAGACATGTTTGATGTGGGAGAACAGATGTAAAGTTGCCATCAGCGGGGTGGGATTTTCCGACATCACCCGTTCGGCCCAGGTCCCCCTCGCGGCGCATGCGCTGCAGGCAGCCAGAGCGGCTGTAGAAGATGCCGGCCTAGAGATGTCAAATATTGATGGACTGGCGACCTACCCGGCGTTACCGGCCACGGGTCACGCCATTGTGGACGGCATCTCAGTCGTGTCGGTCAACTGCATGATGGCGATGCTGAAACTGCCAAACCTGAGCTGGCACGTCCAGGTAGACACGGTAAATATTGGCGGCGCCGTGCAGCAGGCGGTCAACGCGCTACTGGCCGGAGTTTGCAACTATGCAGTGGTCTGGCGTGCCATGCACAATCCCACTGGGACCTACCAAAATCTGCCCGGCGCCTACGCCCAAGGACCGGCGCAGTTCACCGCCCCGTACGGCTTTGGCGGCCCGGGACAGGGCATGGCGGTCGCCTACACCCGCTGGCTAGAACAGCACAATCAGAATCGCGACAAGATGGCGACCCTTGCGGTTACCCAACGTAAACACGCCAACAAAAACCCTAGAGCCTACTTTTACCAAACGCCCTTGACGCGAGAAGATTATTTAAACGCCAGAATGATCGCTTATCCATTTTGCCTCTTCGACTGCGATATCCCGGTGCAGGGAGCTGTTGCGATTGTGCTGACCACAGCCGATCGCGCCCGCGATTTGAAACCGCCCCCTGCCTATATTGCCGGCTACGGTCAGCGCCTCGCCTTTGAAGTGGCTGGACGCATCGGTAGCCTGAGCAACTACATGGAAGCCGGCAGCAGTTCATCTCGCCTGACCTGGGAACGCTCAGGCTTCACCCCCAAAGATGTGGATGTGGCGCAGATCTACGATGGCTTCTCCGCCTCAGTTATCTACGGCCTGGAGTCCTACGGTTTCTGCCAGGAGGGCGAAGCGCTGGATTTCATTCAGGACGGACGCATCGAGCTGGATGGCGAGCTGCCCCTCAACACGTTTGGCGGTAGTCTGAGCGCCGGCCGTATCCATGGCCTCTGGCAAATCATTGAAGGGGCGATGCAAGTCACTGGCCGTGCCGGTGAACGGCAGGTCAAAGATGCCAATGTATCCTTTGTTGGTGCCAGCGCGCCCATCGTACAAGGGACCACCTTCATCTTCGTCAATGAGCCTTATTAACCGACATTGTCAACCCTCCCCCACCCTGCGCTGCCGCCAATTGCCCAGGCACGCTCAGGTTTTTATCATCTCACGCTTGTTTCTGCTCAACAGCCGTCCTACACGAGTAGATATCCCACCCGGATACGGCGATCAGGCCAGCTAGCCCCAGAAGCACTAGAGATGGCGAAAACCATACGGCGACAATAATCACCACGCTGCATACGATAGCGACAATACGGGGCATTTCGTTCCCATGCCTGCGCAGCGATCGTTGGATACCCCAAACATGGATAGCCAAAAACACCACCAGTAAGGGCACTAGAATCACGTCGCGAATGAGAAACCCTGCGCCGATACTTGCCAACAATGCCAGCAACGCTGGCGTACCGATACAACATAGTGCTGCAAAAATCGACCCGAGCGTGCCAACGATTTGTCTTGCCATCGCACCTCTTTCCCTCGGCTCATTTTTATCTGCGCTGTTCCCACTCATCCAAGCGGGTTAATCCCATATGTCAAGGCTGGACGGCTGCCTGGCGGCCGGTAAGTTTCCCCACGACGTGGGGGATCACGCCCATTTCTCACCCAGGGTGGGCGAGAAAGCTCGCCACAACGAAGGAAAGCCCAAGGTGCGCAGTAACATAAACGATAAGCACGAATACGAGAGCACCGAGAGGCTGTCCCCACCAGCTTCCGGTGCGTACCAGGTTGTAGGCAATAGCTAGGATTGCTAAGCATATGGTGATCAGTTGCGGCCAGCGGCCCCATGCACGCTGAAACCCTTTATCGGGCACGCCCCACAACAAATGGAAGCAGATCGCGGCGCCAAGCCACATAGCAGGTGTGCGTGGTGCGCTTGCACTGATCCAATCGGTGGGGGCAAGCAGCGTTTCAATGCCCAGCACAAGCAGAGCAATTCCCATTGCCAATCGCACCCCTCGGCCCAGTATGCCAGGCCGGTGCAACGTCTCGTTGCTGATCAAAACAATTTCCCCTCTACCGGCACCTGACGCCGCCTCAGATGACTTCTGACCCGTTTGCCGCTCGACCGGCTGCCGTCGTGCTTGGCGATACGCCGCGGCGGTTGAATGCCCGGACGCTATACCAGAGCGACAGGACAAAGACACCCAGCATGGCTGGAAACACCAACCACGTATAACGGCTGAGCCATCCCCCAAGTGCCGTGCCCGCCAGCACACCCAGCAGGAGCGGCAGATGGCAGGGACAGGTGAGCACGGCCAATCCGACACTCAGGTAGCGTTTCCACCTCATTGCGTCACCATCTCCTCGGCGCCAAAGCCCGAGCGCCCCACGGCCTCGATCATCTGCTCCACCGTCGCCTTCTCGGCGTCGTAGGTAACAACAGCTTGCGCTTTACGGGCATCCACCTCTGCACTCTGTATACCATCTAGTCTTTCCAAGACTATTCGCACAATGCGCGTTCACGACGCTCACGAGAGTCCCGTAATGCGCAAGGTGATCCGCTGCAGATGTTCTCCTGCTTGCGCGCCCATCGTTCCCGATTGATCCGTTGTATCGCCAGACCTGGAATCAGCGTTGCTACAACTCATGGCAAGGCACACTATTAGCAGGAGGACGCTGATTCTGAATACCTGTTGACCGGTCATTCGCCTCATTGTCCTACCTTCTCATTGTTAGCTGTTTTGTTCCAACGCATAAGCGCCATAGGCAAATGTCACCACGAACGTCTGGCCGCAGTGATCAGCACTGGCGCCAGCCTGTATATCATCCGGCAACTGGAGCATGGCGCCACATAGCGGACAGGACGCCTGTGGGAGTTCACGTAAGCTATACGCGCCATTATTTTGTAGCAGGCGAAACAAGGCGCCCGAACACCAATCACAGGACACGATATCGCCAACGTGTACGTCAGTGCCGAAAATCCGTTCCTCGCTGCAACCCGGACACACCGTTTGCATCAAGGCGACTCCTTATGTGGTGAGATTCAAGACGCGTTGCAGGCGTCCGCGGTCAAATCCCTCGATCACCTCATCACCTACCACGATGACAGGCGTTGCCTGCTGCCCCGTGGTGGCAAGCAGCGTTTTGCGGGCCTCAAGGTCTTCCGCAACATTATGATCCGTAAACACAACTCCATGATCGGAAAGAAACTCTTTCACGTGGTGGCACGAGCTTCACAAAGATGATGAGTAAACTACTACATTTTTCAAGGAGTTATGTTCATCCATACGATAACCCTTTCTCAATATGGCTGTGGAAAACCTTCTTTTTTGCCCTCTATGGTTGCATAGAAGTTGCATAAAATTTGACACTTTGTCACAGAAAAAATACTGCCTATATTATAAACCTTGAACCTAGGTAGAGGGTCAAGAAAAAAAGAGCCCCCGATGATTTCAACCAGAATAGAAACCTATAACAACGGATTCAGTTGACCCTGCCTCAGACAGGATAGGGGACAAATAGGGGGACAATGCCTCCCTATTTTTTTGTGAGTACCAATCCGCCTTCCTTGGTGTAGAAGCACTGATTTTCATCTCAAAACCACCATCATTGATTACAAGATTCGTTGTCCTGGAATGTCGTTCAGCCATCGGCTCACGATTCTGATGACAGGCTTTGAAAACCCGTCTATTACACCACACGCCCTAGCGATGAGCCCAACAGCAACTCCTGGACGATTCCGGCTCCCAGGTTCCAGGTTCGGTCTAATGACCCACAAATCTGTAACAGTCGATGGTAGAACACCAGATGCAGCGAAGGGTACCAATTGAGTGATGAAACGTGTGTCTCAAAACCCGTGTACAGCATGGCAATCTCGTGCAAAAATCAATAGGTTTGCCCAACGACTGCTGGACAGTTCCGGCTTCCATCCGATTACTGCTGTATCTCAGCCATCAGCACAGCGAGTTGCTCCTCGATAGCATATTCCCCTTCAATGAGAATAATCGGACACGGAAGACTGCTGAGCCACTGTTCATGCCGTTGCCTGCTCCGCATGTCTAAGCCTCCTGTATCATACGATACTGCCCAATCCAGAAATTCCTGAGATTTCTCGTACATATCGCCCCCAGGCATAATCCGATCACCATACCTCTCGTGTTCCCGCTGGCATAGACGTTCTAGCCGTATCTCAGATGGAATCCATAGAAAGACGACTAACTCAAATAGGGGGATAGCAACGTCACCCCATCTGCAGAGTGATCCTGATACAACACAACCCTCATGTTCTGTCAGGTCGTCCATCAGGAGTTGTTGACGTGCTTGTCGTTCTCGTTTTTCGATAAACGGTGGATCGGTAGGAAGCCAGAAGTAAGTATCTGTCTCGAAGTAGGGACACTGGAGATGCTCAGATAGGGCTTGTCCTAAAGTCGTGGTGCCTGAGCCAGAGGCTCCGAGGATGTGGATGCGTTGGACTATCATCACGTGCTCAGATTCAACTGATTCCTTGCAAAAACTTCGTGATATGCGGTAAGTACCAGATCAGATTCTCTAAACGCTGCGCCGTGGTCGAGATCCTGGAAGGGAGAAAAAGGTAGCATTAGGGAGGTACTGAGCGCACTCACGAGCCTTTGTGTCATACGATAGATCGTTCTCACCCGCATAGAGCAAGCATGGCATCGACATAGCCGTGCAGATACCAACGCTTCATGCTTTGTGTAATGCCATACGTGGTCGAGGCGCGTTCCGTTATTTCAAAGACAGCATTCACGCATACGGGATTGCTGAGGATTGGTATCGGTATCGTGACGACGCACGGCGAGAGATCGCGATAGCGTGGTGTGAGGAGAATGGGATTCGGTATACGGAATAAAAAGACATGGAGTATACAGCCTCACGTTTTTCCTCTTGACACGGGTTCCAACGAGCGTATCGTATCGCCAACCAGAAAATGCACCAGCGACTAGGCCCATCCTGACCGCACAATGCTGAGTCGACCCTGACAGACTGACTTCTTGAACCACGAGTGGAAGGCGCATTTGGACGATCTTCCTGGAGGAGGAAGAGTCTGGTGTGTCTTTTTTTGTTGGTGAGATTCTTGAACCCCAATCCGAAAGGAGCATCATCATGGCAACTACATACGTCAGACGATTTAATCTGAAAGATTCGCTGAGCGATGGGGAAGTGATTGATTACTGGCGGTTTTTGACCGAGGAATTCCTGCCCCTGATTCAGCGAGCCAGTGGCGTACACGCCGTGAAGTACTATTCGGGTGCTGGAGCCCTCCGTTCGGACCTACGTATTGTGCTTGACATGGACAACGCTGGCGTCTACGAGAACTTATTGGTTGATCCCGAACTTCGCCAACGCCTGGGGAGATTCTACGGTGCCATCGATTTGAGTACATCAACCCAGACGTTTCTCCGTGAAGTCACGCCAGAGTTGATCCAAGCACTCAGTAGTAGCGGGTAAGCCAGGGCTGCCGGGCTGGGAGGGCTTAATCAGACTATCAGCAAGTTGATTACGCTGTGAGCATGCATGCTCACAAGAAGAAGGAGACGATCATGGCTTTGTATATGCATCAAGCATCTTTCACCAGTGAAGCATGGGCAGCTCAAATTCAGAATCCGCAAAACCGCGCTGAGCAGATGCGAACGCTGATCGAAGCCAACGGAGGCAGGCTGATCAGCTACTATTATGCCTTTGGGGAATATGACGTGGTACTCATCTCTGAACTCCCTGACA
>JAPULM010000344.1 GCA_027294925.1 bacterium | reverse complement strand
TGCCATCTACATACCGCAGCACTTCATCTCCCACCCTACCGTGTGGCCCCAACCGCTACTTGTGCTTGCTCGTATCGTTGTCGAGGCGCCGCAGGTCAAGTTGGCCACCGGCATCATGCTTTTGCCATTTCTGAATCCGGTGCAGGTGGCCGAGCAGGTGGCCACGATGGACCATTTGTGTAAGGGGCGATTTATACTCGGCGTCGGTTTGGGGTATCGGCAGGTAGAGCTGGGTCTGGGTCGACAACGAGAACTGTCCGACTGGGCCATCGTGGGCGCCCCTGAAGACTGCCGTGAGGCCTTCAGTAAGATGCGCCAAGAGAGCGGCATTACCTATGTAGGGCTCAGCTTTCTCAATCTTCCGGCTGGTCACAAAGCTCGCCTGGAATACTTGCAGCGTGTTGCGGAGGAGGTCATACAAGCACGCTTCTGAGCGCCTCCTGTCGATCGTCAAGGCGCGCCGCCTTACGTCCTTTACGCCGCTATAGATCGGCGTCCGGTTATAATCTTCCACATCCGTACGCGGTTCTTTGATCGCTCTTGACACAGCAGGTGTCTTCAGACCATACTGCCTCTCGGAACAAATCTTTTGGTTAGCGGTGGGCTATAGCCCACCGGGTCATGGGTAGTACCTTGTCTTTTCGTAGAAAGGAGGAGAGCCGTTATGACCTTACGAGGAAAGGTAGCCATTGTCGGCTTTGGCGAGCTTCCGACCCGGCGTACGTATCCGGGCCGGACCACGCAGTCGCTGTGTACTGAAGCGGTGCGCATCGCCATTGCCGACGCTGGGCTACGCAAGGCGGATATCGACGGGTTGGTCACCCGTGGAACGGATCTGGCGCCGCTCGATTTTGCCGAATACATAGGGTTGCAGGCCGGCTTTTGCGAGGGGGTGACGCAACACGGGGCAAGCGGCGCCCAGTCCGTGGTGGTGGCGGCGTCTGCCATCAATGCGGGCTTGGCGAACACCGTCATGTGCGTGTTTGGCGGTACGCGTGATCCTGCTGTGGGTGGCTTCGGGCCCGGTCAGCAGCGGGGCGCAGTGCCGACCAGTAAGCATACCGAATTCGAGGCGCCATTTGGTCTGGCGCCAGGGGCCAATACGGGCTATGGACTGATGAAACAGCGCCATATGTATGAATTTGGCACCACGCAAGAACAATTTGCCAAGATGGCGGTGAATCAACGCTTCAACGCGCTGACCAACCCCAACGCGGTGTTTCAAGGTCAACCGATCACCAGCGAGGATGTCATCAATTCGCGCATGGTCAATTCCCCGTTGCATTTGCTGGAGTGCGTCATGCCCTGCGCCGGGGCGGCGGCCTGCATCGTCACCTCTGCCGAACGCGCTGCTTCTCTGCCCAATCCAGCCGTCTATCTACTAGGCGCTGGGGCCGGCGTTACCGATCACGACACGATCTGGCAGAGCCCCAGGCTAACCACCACACCGGTAACCATCTCCGCCCGTAAGGCGTTTGAGATGGCCGGCTATGGGCCGAAGGATATGCAATTCGCCGAAGTGTATGATTGATATACCATCCTCGCGGCCGTGAGCCTCGAAGATGCCGGTTTTTGCAAAAAGGGTGAGATCGGTCCATTTTACGATTCGATTGACACCACTTACAAAGGCAGTTTTCCGATTAATACCGATGGTGGTCAGATATCTGCCGGGCAGCCGGTTGGTGGCGCTGGCGGTTTTCGGCATGTCATTGAAGCGACCCGTCAGGTCATGGGACGGGCAGGGGAGCGCCAGGTCACCCAGAACGACCTTGCCTTCGTCAATGGTTGAGGCGGCACCGGGAGCGTGATGTGCACGCTCATACTTGGCACGCAAGCCACACTGTAGGAAGGGGAGGTACAAGATGACGACGGAATACACGAAGCCTCTTCCCAGACCCTTGAACCCAGAGTTCACCAAGCCTTTTTGGGAGGCGGCAAAGCGCCATGAATTGATCATGCCTCGTTGCACGACGTGTGATCATCTATTTTTCTATCCCCGCACGGAATGTCCCCGCTGTCTGTCCAGCAGCATTGCCTGGGCAACTGTCAGCGGCCGTGGCCGGCTGCATAGTTTCACTATCGTCAATCAGCCGGTGAATCCGGCTTTCCGCGACGATGCACCGCATGTCTATGCCATCGTCCAACTGGATGAAGGACCGCGTATGATATCAAACGTGGTCGAGTGCGATCATGCAGACCTGCTGGTTGATATGCCGTTGGTCGCGGTGTTTGACGATGTTACGCCCGAGTGGACGCTGGTGAAGTTCAAACCGGCCTGATGCGGTTTGATTAAACGTTTTTTCCCGGGAGCGTAGGCCTCTAGCACGCTCCCGATTCCACCCGAGGAGATATTGAGCCATGGCTTCCACATTACCGCAACACATGCAGGCCGTCGAAATCACCGAGGCCGGTGGTCCCGACGTGCTCGTACCTGCCACCAGACCGCTTCCTCAGCCACAGGCCGATCAGGTGCTTGTTAAGGTGACCGCTGCTGGTGTCAACGGTCCGGACCTGATGCAGCGCCGCGGACTATATCCGCCGCCAAAGGGCGCCTCGGACTTGCTGGGCCTGGAGATTGCCGGCACCGTAGTCGCAGTTGGCCGTGAGGTCAAAGCATGGTCTGTCGGCGATCAACTATGCGCCCTGACCGATGGTGGCGGCTATGCCGAATTCTGTGCGGTGTTGGCGTCGCATTGCATGCCGATTCCCAAGGGGCTTAGTCTGACGGAAGCGGCTGCTATCCCCGAGTCGTTCTTTGCGGTGTGGAGCAATGTGTTCATGGGGGTTGGCCTCACCCAAGGCGAGACGTTTCTGGTACACGGCGGCGCCGGTGGCATCGGCACTACGGCCATCCAGCTTGCCAAGGCATTTGGCGCGCGGGTGTATGCGACCGATAGTCCAGCTGAACGGTGCGCTGCCTGTAAGGAACTCGGCGCTGACCGGGTGATTGACTACAACGAGGAAGATTTTGTCGAGGTGATGCGGCAGGAAGCCGGGGGCGCCAATGTCATCCTGGACATCGTCGGCGGCGATTACATTGCCCGCAACATCAGGGCGGCGGCGCCAGATGCCCGCATCATTCAGCTCGCCTTTAATAAAGGCTCCACCGTCGAGATCAATTTGATGCCGATTATGCTCAAACGATTGGTGTATACCGGCTCGACCTTGCGCAGTCGTCCCGATGCCTTTAAAACAGAGATTGCCCGTCAACTGCAGGAACAAGTCTGGCCGCTGCTTGAAGCGGGTCAAATCAAGCCGCTGCTTTACAAAACCTTTCCATTAGCGCAGGCCGCCGACGCCCACCGGCTGATGGAAAGCGCCACTCACACCGGAAAGATCATGCTCGAAGTCGCCTGACCTATAACCCCTCCAAGCTGACCGGGTGATTGCGGCATGATGTACTAGGCGCCTGTCGGTGGGGTAAAGACTGTAATAGCCGGTGCTGCTGGGGTTTAAGCCTAAATGTCCAACGTTTATGGTTGTGATGAGCCAACGGTAGACGGTTTTACTCGGCCCGGTTTTCCACCCCGGCCCATTGCTCATAAACCTTGACTGTACTTTGGTTTGCCGCTTTTGATCCCAGCATGGTTTCAGCAATGTGATACAGTTGCTGCAGCAAGCCGGCGATGGGCATCGGGGCGCCCACTTCCTTGCCCACCCCAAGCGCTGTCGTAATGTCTTTAGTCATCAGCTCGGTGGCCATGCCGCCGGCATGGGTGAAATCGCCCCGCAGAACAAACTTGGGGAAGCGGTGTTGGGTGGCGAAACTCATGCCAGAGCTGGCGTTCATCGCAGCGACGACCCTGGCAGGATCGAGACCGGCTTTGGTTGCCACCGTTACGGCTTCGCATGCCGCCATATAATTGGCCGCGGCGCAGAAGTTGTTCAGCGCCTTGGTCATGTGGCCGGCGCCGCTTTGCCCCATGTGATAAATATTTTTGCCAATCGCCTGCAAGACCGGCAGACATGTCTCATAGATGGCTGCGTCGCCCCCGACCATAATGCCGAGTGTGCCTGCCTCGGCACCCGCAATGCCACCGCTGACGCCGGCATCGAGGAAGTGAACGCCGCGTTCCGCCAGGCGCGTGGCGATTTGGACGGTGTGCGGTGGATTGCCGCTGGTGAGATCGATCACCACGGTGTCGGCTGCGGCGCCCTCAATGATGCCGTCCGGGCCAAGACACACCTGCTCGACAATTGGCGAGATAGGCAGGGAGAGACAGATTTTGGTCACCTGGCTCGCCACCTCTTGGGGCGAGCCGGCTTGTTCGGCGCCAGCCTGCAGCAGGCGATTAAGCGCTTCCGGCTGTACGTCGTATGCCACTAACGGGAACCCCGCGCCAAGCACGCGCCGTGCCATGGGATTGCCGATGTTGCCAAGGCCAATGAAGCCTATCGTTTCCGTCATAGGTTCCCTCCTTTGAAGCAGTCTGCGATATCAAGACCCCTTTTGTGAAAGGGGGGCGAGGGGGAATTTCTCTAATCGATCGCATACAACCGCGCACAGTTGTCCCACATAATATGGCGCTGGGCCGACTCCGAAATGGGCAGCTTGAGAAAACGATCGGCTGATTCGGGATACTTCGAGTCGGCATGCGGATAATCGGTGGAAAAGACGAAATAATCTTCCCCCAGCGCGTCGATGGCGTGC
>JAPULM010000343.1 GCA_027294925.1 bacterium | reverse complement strand
TCTGGAAGATTTTGAAGCCGTTGTCACCCTACGTTTGTCTGAAAATGTGCGTCTTCAGGAGGATGCTATTGCTTCCATTCGTACTCGTGGGATGATTGGCGAAAAATATATTCGTATTTCTCCTGGCGGCTCAGATCGGCTGATTCCGCCTGGCGGGCGTATCCGAGAAGTGGAGACCCCGATTGATTTTGAGGACCTCATCGGACGATTTGTGCAGGGAAAACTTTGATCAAGAAGGGAAAAGCATGCCACACCGATTGGCGCCGTATAATCGTATCACCGTGTGTCTCGTCATGTTGAGTGTCCTCATGCTTGCTTATACGCCGCAAGCTTACACTCAGCAAAAAACGTCGCCCATGCTTTTGTCGTTAGACGACGCCTTGGCGATGGCGATTAAGAATAGCCCGCAGGTTAAAGAAGAGCAATTTGGTGTGTTGGTGCGGCAAAGCCAACAGGCTCAGGCAAATGCAGCTCGCTTTGCACAGTTTGAGATTACTATTGTCGGTGGTCCTTCACCCCGTGCACGCGGTAACCAGATCCGCTCGGAGGATTCTAAATTAAGCCCCGATATTACCGGCGCCTTTGGTCGGGCGGTGTTCAGTATTATACAGCCAATCTATACCTTTGGGAAAATAGCCAGTCTCCGCCAAGCTGCAGAACATGGTATTGCCGTCAGCCAAGCAAAAGTCGAGCAGAAAGCGACAGAAATCGCCATGTTTGTGTATCAGGCCTACTATGGCTATCTGATGGCGACGGCGCTGGAAAATCTGGCCCTAGAAATTGACGATCAGCTTGCCACAACCTTAAGTAAAGTACGCCGGCAGCTTAAAGCCGCCGTGTCTGGTGTCGATAATATCGACCTCTACAAGCTAGAGACCTTTCAAGGCGGCCTGGCAAAACAGCTGAACGATATTCGGCAAGGCAAGGCGCTGTCGTTAGCTGCCCTACATACACTCCTTGGTTTAGACGCGGACTTACCGATTCAGCTGGCGGATACATCGTTGCAACCATTGGTGCGTGAGACCGATCAAGTGGTAGCGTATGTGAATGATGCGCAGCAGTTACGACCGGAATTTACCCAGGCGCGTGAAGGCGTGAAAGCCTTTGCAGCATTGGTGCAAGCTGCCAAGGCGGAATATTACCCCGTCTTTTTCTTCGGTGTTTTCGGGAGTCTGGCAGAGGCGAGCAACCGCAGCACGCTTACGAACCCGTTTGTGTTTGACCCGATTCATGATGATGTTGTCGCCCCTGTGGTGGGTTTACAGTGGAAGTATAACCTTGGCATTACGGCTGGTAGGGTGGATGAAGCCGCAGCTAAACTTGGCCAGATTCAGCAGAAACAGGCACTCGCAGAACAAGGTATTCCGTTTCAGGTGCGTCAAGCTTACCTCGAACTTCAGCAACACAAAGCCAATATTACAGCAACACGGAAAGGCTATCGTAGCGGACGTCGTTGGCTCGTTGCTGCGATGTCGAACTTTGATCTGGGTCTTGGGTCTGGCAAGGATGTCGCCGATGCCGTGGTCGCCTATGCTAAATTACGTGCTTCCTACTTGGAGTCTATTTATCAGCACAATATGAGTCTTGCCAAATTAGATCATGTTGCCGGACGAGATGTTGCAGCCGTCCAATCCTTACTGCCGGCTTCCCCTCGATAGCCGCTAATATCCAACTGGAGGATGGTGTATGAATGGACGCGCAACCATATGGGTGCTATTTGGCTGTTTCTTGTTCTACCCATTGCTGGCTAACGCCGGTGAACCGCTGAATAAGATTCGCCAAACCGTAGAGGATGTTTTGAATATTTTGGCCGATGAAGCCTTGCAGACCCCTGCTAGGGCTGAGGAGCGACGTAGGCTGATCCGCCAGGCGGTACTCGAACGTTTTGGTTTCAAAGAAATGGCGCGCCGTTCGCTTGGTAGACACTGGCGTAAAATTTCCGGTGCGCAGCGACAAGAATTCGTTGATCTGTTTAGCGACCTCCTTGAGCGTTCCTATATCAACAAAATTGAGAGCTACGGTGGTGACAAGCAGCAAATTCAATACACCAAAGAGACGATTGATAAGGACGGTTACGCGATGGTGCGTTCCAAGATTATCAGTGCTCGTGATTTGGATGTGGAAATTGAATACCGCCTGCTAAAGCGCAAAACGGACTGGGAAGTCTACGATATCGTCATTGAAGGCGTCAGTCTGGTGAGCAACTATCGTACACAATTTAATAAAATCATTCTTCAGGAATCGTTTGAGGCGCTGGTCAAGAAGATGAAACTGAAACTCGAGCAGGAAAAGGCGCTCACCGAGAGCTGATGGTGTATTGGCACAATAAATCCCATGCTTGTTGGCGTGATGTCAGATTGCCCATTGTTGTTTTCTTCTTACCTCTGTTTAGGTTCGATTACGGAATAAGGTACATGTTAAAAGAGAGCATGCAGCAATCATATTGTTCAAATGTCACACGCATGTCTCGCTTCTAATGTCGATACTTGACTCTTTTGCAAAACATGCCATACTCATGCAGTATTGATAATCAAATGTCAAGAGCTTCCTTACAACGACGACACGTGGAGAACACGTTCGTGTTAGAAGAACCAAGCTTAAGAGCAGCAGGTACAAAAGTCTTAATTGTTGACGATGAAGAGATGATTTGTACGCTGTTTGCCGAAATCCTCAACCAGTACGGCTATCAAACGGTAACCGAAACCAATGGCCATAAAACCCTGGAGCGTCTGTGGCAAGAACACTTTGATGCGGTGTTGCTGGATTTGATTATGCCAGGGATTAATGGCATTGATCTACTGCGTCGGCTTCGGCAGAGCTTTGAGGAGCTGCCAATTGTCATTGTGACAGGGCATGGTAGCATCGAAACCGCAGTGGAATCCATCCAGGCTGGCGCTTCTGAGTTTGTCACCAAGCCGGTGGAAGCTTCTGTCCTTGACATCCGCATTCAAAAAGCCATTGAGTATGTTCACACCAAACGGTTAGCGGATACCGACGGCCTCACCGGCTTGTACAATTATCGTTCATTCCAGGCACGGCTTGAGCAAGAAGTAGAGCGAGCGCAACGCTACCACCGTCCCCTATCGTTAATTATGGTTGATATTGATTACTTTAAGACCTACAACGATACCTGTGGGCATTTGCGCGGTGATAGCGTGTTGGCGGCTGTTGCCCAGTCGTTACAGCAAACCAGCCGAACCTCGGATATCGTGGCCCGCTACGGTGGCGAAGAGTTTGTCCTCGTGCTGCCGGAAACGGACGTCATCAAGGCGGAGACCCTCGGACACCGACTGCAGGAGCAGATTGAAAAGCGCATCTTTCCGGGGGAAGAACAGTTGCCAGGCAAGACGTTAACGATTAGTGTTGGCGTCACCAGCTATCTACCACCAGATACCAAAGAGGCCTTGATTCAGAAGGCCGATACGGCGCTGTATCAAGCCAAGCGCGAAGGGCGTAATCGTGTCGCGGTATGGCAACGCGGTGTAACGATCCAGTCGTCCTCCAATGCATCTTAGAACAACGTGACGCCCACCTCCCGATGCGCCACCAGCAGCTGCTCTGTGTTTGGGTAGCGCTGGACCAAACTGAGAAGTTGTTCCTTCATAGCTTGCGCGGTTCAGATTTCCCCTTTCAGACTGTGAAAATTGGCCAGTCCTCGCAGCGCCGGAAAGAGCTGCGGCCATTCAGTTGCAACTGGAAGGGGCTCAAGCGGTCGCTGATGTCACCGTCAACTCCTCATGCTTTTGCCGCCAGGTTGATGATTGTTGTGATTAAGTGAATTAGATTCTCTGAGAGCAGACCAACTCATTGAGCTGAATCTTTGAGCGTAAAATCAGGCACAGGTTACGACTCGATTTTGCTTTGCCAGAGGATTTGAGCATCCCAGCATGGCTTTGCCTACTGCCGCCACGCCTCTCCCATTCAATCCTGACAGGTCCCTCCGGTCCTCGCCACCTCTCCTCCTACGCCATT
>JAPULM010000342.1 GCA_027294925.1 bacterium | reverse complement strand
TTTCGTTCCTACCCAGGTTATGCTACCCTGTAGGACGAAACAAGCACGGCGTGCGCTCACACAGCGGAGGTTTCCGTGTCCCAACAAGGCCCGAAACAGGGTCAGATGTCTCTGCACGAAATTGCCCAATGGGTGCGTCGACGATGCGGCCTGCCGACGCATGATGCCTACGATCGGCTCGAAGACGTCCAGGATCATGTTGACGAACGTCTGCAAGATGTTCAAACCACCCGCGGGGTGCCACTATTACCCCCGGTGCCGCCCGCTGCAGGGGCCGATGTACCGGACAAACTGCCCTACACGGAAGATTGGGACCCTGACTTTGATCCGCGCAAGGGCTTGCTACTGCTCCGCCCTGACGGCACGCGGCCGGAAAACCAGGATGCCACGTCATGATCCCACCTGCATTATCCGCCCAATTCCGTGATCAGCACCCACATGGGTCGTTCCCCTACCGTGTAGGTCTCCAGATGTGACAATGTTCCGCTTGCCTGATCAATGCGATAAGCCAGCAGCCGACCGGATTCCAGCCCTGTCACATAAAGGAAATTACCGGTTGGATCGATACTAAAGGCGCGCGGCACGGGATCGACTGAGACATGTCCGATCGGCGTCAACGCACCGCTTACCGCGTCAACCGCAAACCCGGCGATGCTATTATGACCACGATTCGGAGCATACAAAAACTGGCCGGAAGCGGTGATTTGGATCTGCGCACAACTATTCTTGCCATTAAAATCTTCAGGCAGAGTCGACGTCGTCTGAAACGGGCTGAGGGTACCGTTTGACGGATCAAAATGGTAAGCCGTCACGCTGCATCCCTGTTCATTGGAAAAATAGACAATATCTTTATTCGGATGAAAGCAGTAATGGCGTGGTCCATCTTCACGCTCAGGGTTTACGGTTGGCGGCGTATTGGGCGTCAGATGTCCGCTTTGCGCATCGAAGCGGTATTGATAAATCGCATTCGGCCCCCGGCCAGCGATGTGTGGCAAAAAGGCAAACCGATTGGACGCATCGGTCTGCAAACAATGCGCCCCGTTGGCGGTCTCCAGCCACTCAATCGGTGGACCGTATGCCGCCCCGTCGGCGCCAATCGGATGCACCGCCGCCCCGCCTGCTTGGTAGTAGGCGGACAATAGAAATTTGCCCGTTCGGTCGGTAGCCATATAACAAGGCTCGCCTTGTAACGATACCGTGCCAATCAAAGCAAGCGCCCCGTTATGCGGATCCACCCGATAACTCGACAACTCAAACACACCGCGTCGTCCGACATATAAATACGACCGGTCCGGTGACAACGCCAGAGGCGCCGGCCCACCGGCCATCGGCAGCGTCTTTTGCAACTCGAGCTGGCCGCTAGCAGGGTCCATCACAAACCGTAAGATAGCATTATCGCCTTGCAAGGTAACGTACATGTACATGGTCATTGATCCGCTCTCCTTTCAGTAAAATGCCGTCGTGCGTTGTCAGACTGTCTCTACAAAAATCGTCCCACCCCGAGAAAGTCAATCGGATGGCGTGTGTGGCCGTCAAGCGCCAAATCAGCCAGCACGTCGCCAAGCACGTTGGACAATTTGAAACCGTGCCCGGATAAGCCGGCGGCAAAACAAACCTGCACATGCTGCGGATGCCGATCAACAATAAAATGGCCATCCGGCGTGGTGGTATACATACACACCGTGTGCTGCAGGCAGACATCGGAAACCCCAGGCATATGCTCGCGCAAAAACGCTTCGACGGGTTCCCGGTCATCCGGAGTTAGCCGGCGTTCCAGCTGCAGCGGCTCATCAACCGTAAGACCGCCGGTATGTTCAGCAACCTTCAAGCCCATGTCATCAAGCTCAGGAAAGCCGTAAAAAATACCGCCTGGCGTTTCAAAGAACCAGACCGGGAAGCCGCCTTGGCGGCGGTAGTCAGGCTGCGTCGTGCGATACCATAACAGCGGTTTACGGAGCACTTGCATAGGCACCTCGAGGTCTTGCAACAAACGCGGCGCCCAGGCGCCGGCCGTCACCAGCAGACGATTGGCCAGATACAGCTGTTTGTCGGTCTGCACCGTCACCCCATCACCCGCCACCGACCATTTCAGGACTTCCTCGCCGCTATGCAGTTGCGCGCCATACGCCTTGGCTGCTTCAGCATGCGCGATAACACACTTTTCAACCCACAAGTAACCGGCCTCGGTCTCGAAGACCCCCTGCCAGTGTTCAGGCAGGCGCAGCCCCGGATACTGTCTGCGCACCTCAGCCGCCGTCAATTGCTGCACCTCCAGATCATGCTGGCGCGCCGCCTGTAGGACACCCGGCAACACCTCGCCGTCGGGCGGGCCCATTTCGATAATCCCGGTGCGCACATACAATTGCTCCTCACGCAGGACTTCCAGCTCGTGCCAGAGTTCAAATGCGCGGCGTAACAGCGGCACATAATCCGGATGCTCAAAATAGGCCAAACGGATCACCCGCGTATGGCCATGCGAGCTGCCACGATCGTGCCCCGGCGCCAAACGATCTAGCCCCAGCACGCGCACCCCACGCCGCGCCAGATGATACAACGCCGCACTGCCGACGCCGCCCGTACCGAGGACGATACAATCAAAGCTTTGCGAACCGACAGCCATACCGGCCTCTCTTCTTAATGGGCACGTCTTCGGCCATAGCTAATGCGTGGATCAAGCACGGCATACAGCACCTCCACCACCAGATTGGAGAAGACAAAAACCAACGCGGTGACCAGAATAAACACCTGCACTTGCGGGTAATCACGACCGCTGACCGCTTCAATGCCAAATTGTCCCAGGCCCGGCACCGTAAAGACGTTTTCCACCACAATGGCGCCGCCAATGAGAAAACCGATTTGCAACCCAATGACGGTGACGGTGGGGATCAACGCATGCTTAAGTACCACCCAGCGCTCACGCACCCCTTGGCACGCACCGTCGTCACATAGTCAAGCCGCAACACTTCAAGCATGCTGGCAACGATCGATGGCGACCATTTAATCAGGTATTCTTTCACCCTGCAAGCAACTCCATTGTACATGTCAAATTCATCTTCCCAGCGTACCAGGCAGATGTGCTCAGGTACAGTGTGTTGACGACCCTCACCCCAACCCTCACCTTGTCTAGGGTAGAAAAAAGGGCCTGAGATGTCGTCCATCTCACTGACTAGGGAGAAGGGGGACATTAGTCAATGCGGCCAAAGGCATTGAAGGCGCGTGTTGGTAGATGGCCAAGCCAAACGTGATCCGCCTTTGACAAACTATTGAGCGCCGCCGGCTCAGGGGCGCGATAGACGATGCGAAATTGGCCGTTCTGAGCCAGTCGGCCGATCTCGCCAATGGCGTCGCCGTCTCTGACATGCCAGCGCGGCTGGCTCAAGTCAATTTCAACACTGTAAGTCTGCTGCGGAGCAAGTTCAATCACGTCGCGGTCGGTTAACGGCGTCGTGCGACAGGTGCCATCAGCCGCCACATATTCCTTTTGCGACCATTTGACCGGCACGATGTCAAAACCACAGTGCGGGCCGGGATCAAGCAAGACGAAGGGCTGTTCGGAAACGTTTTTCAGGGTGACTTTGAGCTTAGGGCTAAGCGGTCCTTCAAGCTGATCAATAGGCACATTACGCGGGCGTCGCGGCATACGCAAGACCTCAAGCCGGATACCGAGCCGGCTCCAACGATGGCCCTTGATGACGCCCGTGCCGCTGCGACTAAGCGCCACTTCCACTTCGAGCGGAATCTGTAAAGCATCACGCCCGCCACGACGCTTTTCGATAGCAATGCCTTTGCCCTGCTCGACAAATAGTTGCTCAATACCATATTTGACCCGCACCGCAGACGCCGTGTTGCGGAAGCGCCAATGACGCATGAGTCGCCCGCGTATATAAAGCCCGGTATCAGGTCTGACGTCGGTCGCGTAAGCAAAACTAGCCAAACCATCCGCATTTTTGCTTAACGCGACAAATACCTTGCGGCCCTTTGTCTTCAGCTTGTCTTTGTCTTGCAGCCCGCCACGTATCTGCCCAACGCTAATGGTCGAAATGGCGTAATCAAGACGCACAAAATCGCCCCGCAACAGATCACGCGGATCAAGCGGTGCGGTGCGCAGGTAAACCGTCTCACCAAACTGCACGATGTACTCGCGCCCAGCCGCCATTAAGACCAGTACAAGTGCTTGCGCCAGCACACAGCCGAGGATTAAGATGCGCCTCATACCCCCGCCTCCCCGATACGACGTTTGGTTCGGGAATAAAAATTCCCGACCACAAAAACCCCCGCTCCCAGCAATAAGAATACGAGCGAGCGCAGCAATAAACTGTCGAACAGATCCACGTAACGGGTGATCGTCAGCAGCGCGAATAACACACACGCGATACTCACCAGCTTGGCATCGACATCGCGGCTGCCCTGCACAATGAACAACACACAGTGGGCCAGAAATACGAGATTAAATAGGATAGCCGCCGAACCGCCGAGCGGCAGCAGCTCAAGCGACATCCCAGCCACCAACAGCAGCGGAATAATGATCAGCGCCCATTGCCACTGCCAGAGCCGATCAAGCCGGCCGAGACGCGTAAGCAGCACCCAGAAGCATCCTAAAACCGCCAAGGCGAGCGGCACGGCAAAATACAGCATGATCACCACACGCGAAAAGTTGACATTGTCGAGCCCCTTGGACGCCTTGGCAAAACTCAACACATAGAGAAAGATGAAGTAGCCGGTAAAACCCATCAGCTTGAAAATCGTATGACTCTCCGCAAATGCCGTTTCAGACACCAGCAACCCGGCAAAGATGTAAGACACGCTGATGAACATGGCGACAGCGATGATCAGATCATCGTCCAGCGGTACAACCCCCCAAACAAGCAGTAACAACAAGGCCAGTAAGGCAAAAAAGAGCAACAGGCGCGAACGCTGCATCCAGGCCAGCGGCACAATGCCACAGGCGATTAGAAGCGGCGCCCAATGGTTCGTCCAATGAAAATCAAACACGTCAAAGGCGGACCACAGCGCAATCAGCAAAACGGCCAGAAAACCCTGCGCCAGTGACGGCAATGCCCAGGCCAGGCTCAAGGCGCCCAGACTCCAGAACAAAAAGGCGTTCGGATAGTGCTCATCAATGTGGTAGATTTGGGCGACGAGCCAAATACCGGCGCCAAACAACATGACACCGAGGATATGTAAACCCTCCACCAGGCTGGCTGGCGCCGCCGTGTGCCGGGCGCTCCATAAGGCGGCCCCATGACTGCCAAGCAGGGCTGCAAAAATCAACCCGAGCTTGGCGAACTTCGGCAAGTTTTCCCAGTTGTAAGCGAAAAACAAAATCACCCCAAGGCCCAACAGAACAGCGCCTAGGACGGAGAAAATAATACGACTCCACTCCTTGTCCGTGATGGGATAGCGCGCGGCCAAAACAGCAGCGAGCTCCTGCTCAATGACGCCTTCGGAGCGCCACTGAGCGATTTCGCCATGCAACCACTTGTCGTGTCTCGACATGAATTCAATTTCCCTTGTCTGCCAGCGCTGCTGGTAGACAAAAAGTCTTGTTTTTCCCCTCGCCTCTTCACATCATAACCTTCATCGCCGATTATCGCGAGTGCGAAGTCGCACACGCAAGTCTCGCCCTTTATGCTATCATGTGAGCCATTACCAATAACTTATAAAATTGGCGGCGCCTTCACAGATGTGGTTGTGAGCAGCCCGCAGGGCACCTTAAGTACGAAAGTGCTCACCACCTCAGACGCGCCCGAGATGGGCGTCCTCGATGGCGTCACTCGCATCCTGGAGCAAAGCGGCGTTTTACCACATGAACTAGAGTTGGTCATCCACGGCACCACGCTGGTTACCAACGCGCTCATCGAACGCAAGGGCACCCCCAACCACTGATGCCACGCTACCTTCGTTTCACCGTGCCTGAGCGTACTGCGGCAGATGGCAGCACCCTCCTTGCCCTGGACGAGACGGCGCTTTTGCATCTCATACCATCGCTGCAAGCGGCGCAAAGCGGCTGTCGTCTTTAGGCGACAGAGGCATGCAAGGTTGTTGCGCTTGCTTTGTCGGCTGATAGCATGCAGTAGGTATGCACGGCATACGTAAGCCGCAGACGCCGGTTCAATAAACGACGCCTTACTTGGCGCTCGCACCAACGCTCCCTGGGCTGGATCCCGTTCAAAGCGCATTATATTAAGCTCGCTGATGATACGCTTACCTACTGTAGGCACACCTTTCGCCTCTGGCTGTCTCGCCCGATGGGGGGGCACGGTCAAAGCTGGCAGTTTCAGCCAAGATGCTCGTGGGCGCTGGTACGTCAGTTTGCAATGCCGGATTGAAGCCGCAAGGATGCCAAATGATGGCGATGAAATTGGCGTTGACCTTGGTCT